>JAMCRB010000001.1 GCA_023380435.1 Candidatus Parvarchaeota archaeon
TTTGCTTTCGTTGTCAGAATACTCGATTGAGATATAAAACTTCATATTCCCCTAATTTAATATATAAAAGCAATGTATATAAAAGCTGAGGCTGTTGCATAAGTCGCTTGAGGGCAGTCTGTGATAATCGATAAATTAAACAAATGCCCCTGCCCTTCGGTTAAGAGACACAAAAAATCCCATTTCTCGGAGATAGCATTATCCCGCTATCTTATGTTTGAAGTAAACACAATGATAGATTTAAATACGAATGTTTATCTTATAAGGCTATATGGAAAGCCTATATGATTTTTTAAAAAAGCAAAGTAAGCTTGGACTTCTTTCTAAACAAATTGGAAAAGGAAACAATGAGAAAGCACAGAAAACATTGGGTGAAATAACTCTTGAACGTGCCATTTACATGGGTATACAAAAGAAAAGCAAGCTTGAAAATCAGATAGACCAACCTTTAAAGATATACGTTGCTGGCCCATATACGCCGAAGAACGCAAGCCCGCATGATTCTGCAAGAATTGCGCATGAAAACACAGTGAATGCGATAGACTATGGGATAGATGTAATAGATAGAGGTCACCTGCCTTACATACCGCATTTAGCCCACTTCGTGCATATATACGGTAAAAAAACGCTTTCATATGAATATTACACAAAAGCGGATATTGAATGGTTAAAAGACTGCGATGCTATCCTCTATTATCATAATATTATAGGAGATTCAAAAGGGTCTGATAATGAGCTTAAATTTGCGATAGATAACGGAAAAACGGTATTTTTCAGTACATATGAAATTCCACGGTATGTACCTGCTAAAAAACAGGGCCTTTGACCAACAATAGAAACGCAGGAAGCAGCAGGATTTTCTAAATCAGAAAGGCCTGTAAATCCATTAAACTTTTTGGCTTCTACCTAAAATAAAGGAAAAAACGGTAAAGAAATCGATTTTGTAGATTGTAAATAAGATAAATAATATAAGAAGTTGATTCTCTCTGTATAGACTTGTATTTATGCTTATTGCTGTTGAAAACGCTTGATTTGGCCCGACAAGAACAACTATCACCCTTTTATATCTATTGTCGTCTTTATGTAAACCTTTTCTCCGGGTTTTATAACATTCTTTATTGCTGCGTACATGAAAAATCTTCGTTCAGTTTCATTTATATCATTGTAGACTCTTTTATAACCTGCAAAATCTTGAACGTCCTTTACTTTATAATCAAGCTTCTTCATTTCTTTGCGAAGGTATCCTTCCTCCACGACAGTAAAATTTTTTTTGGAGAGCTCGGAAAATACGGACAATAGCGCATCCAAACCTTTTAATCCTTTTTTATTAGTATTCTCGATTGTTTTCTTAATATCAGATTCTGCAAATAATCTTGCTAAACGCTGCAGCTTCCTTTCCTCTGCTTCTGCGTCTGATTGACTTTCTCTTCGCCACCAAAAAGGACTATATAGCGGACTTCTTCCCATGCTTTATCGCCTCTTTTTTTGTTCTTAAATTAATAATTAATAGGATACAATTAATATATAAGTATTTGCTTATTACATACCATATAATAATTTTTAATAAAATGAGTAATAAAAAATAAAAGCCAAATCAAGAGCTAAAAATTTCAAGGCTCATAACAATAGATCTTTTTCAGCTTAATAGGGTCTGCTTGGTGCCTAAATTTTTATCTTCCAAAAATAATTAACATACCCAAATAAGCCGATTTTTGTCAACTTATTTACAATGTCCCACACCGCCTGCTTATAGTACTTTGATACTGCTATCGAATAGCCCCGACCGGATTTGAACCGGTGTCTAGGGCTCCAAAGGCCCTCGTGCTTGGCCGCTACACTACGGGGCTGCACAGAAAATCATATCATCCATAGATTAAAACATTATCCTTAAAATCTTTAAATATCTCCCGAGGTATATGATAAGATGCTATTGGAAATATTCATTGCCTCTTTAATCGCATTTGTATCCACTATCATAGCGGGATATATCCTTAAAAACCTGTTGATACAAAGCGGCCTGGTTGCTCAGGACATAAACAAAAAAGGCCGGCCTATCCTGCCCACAAGCGGGGGGCTCATAGTTCTTGTCGGGTTGTTCGCCGGGGCAATGACCATAATAGCGCTTACAGATTATTTTGTTGGCTCGGGAATAAACATAGAATATCTTCTACTCGGGCTTGTAAGCATAGTTTCCATAACCTTCATAGGGTTTATAGATGACCTCTCCGGCGGAGGCGTGAGAACGTCGAAAGAAAATCTGAAAAAGATGACTTTAAACTACTCCACGTTCAATGGCCGGATAAAACAGTGGCAAAAGCCGCTTCTTACGCTTATAGCTGCGGCCCCTCTGATGGTGGCCAACTTCGGCACCAACATAGCTGTGCCGTTTATTGGCAATGTTAACATAAACCCTGTACTATATATTTTGATATTAGTCCCCCTGGCTGTGATATTCGCCTCAAATGCTGTAAACATGCTTGAAGGCCTGAATGGCCTGTCCATCCAGATGGGTTTTGTGGCTTTTGCTGCGCTTGCCGTATACTCATATCACATAGGATCATATACATCGCTGACTTTGGCCACGATGTTTGCAGGTGCACTTGCGGCTTACTCCTATTATGGTAGTTATCCCGCCAAAATACTGCCAGGCGACAGCCTGACATACTTAATCGGCGGCGGCCTGGCTGCAACTATAATAATCGGAAAATTGCAGTTCTTGGGTATAATTCTTCTCATACCCTGGATACTGGAGTTTCTCCTTAAGGCCCGCGCAAGGTTCCATGCACACTCCTGGGGCATACTTCAGAAGAATGGGACACTTTCATCCCCTCACGGCCGGAAGATATACTCATTGACTCACTTATTTTTAAGGACCGGAAGATTCAAGGAATGGCAGATTGTCTGGATTTTCACAATAATCGAATTGGTTATAGCGTTTTTTGGACTGGCAATAGTGTGGTAAAACGCCATAAAAACCTCTGCGAAAGAGTTAAATTCCTTAAAAGTTCATAAGAAATAATGGAAGTACTGCCTATAGGGACGAAACAGATACAGTACCAGGGAGTGCTGGACGACCAGAAATTCTACAATTTCTTCAAGGACACGCTGGAAGGCCTTGGTTATTCTGTGGTCGAGAACTCTTACGTCCAGTTTGGCGGCAACAACTTCAACATAAAATGGACGGCCAGGAAGGTCGTAGATGACTATATGGCGTACCGCCTTACAATAATAATAGATTATCTGGGTCTGACAGACGCTAACGCAGTAAGCGACGGAAAGCCTGTAAAAGTAAAAACCGGGACGGTAAATGTGAAAATGGTCGCGGATGTGCTTCTTGATTACATGAACAAATGGACTGTCGGAGTGTCAAAACTGGTCAGGCCGGTATATGATAAGATGAACCAGGATCTCATAACACAGCGAAAAAATTCATTTGAAGCAGAAGTACAGGACATAAAATCCACACTGCAATCCCACCTGGGCTGATTTGACATGGCTTCAAAAAGCCTTACGTCTCTTGATTTATACAAGCTGACTCAGGAAATCGGATATATCAACGGCGGTTTCATAAGGAACGTAAAAAGCGGCAAAAATGAGGTTTATTTTCTTATATTCTGCGGGAAGGAAGTCTGGCTTAAGATGGTCCCGGGAAGCCACATATCTATCAGCCAGGAGAAGCCTGAAGAAACTACAGATTATCCGTTTACCGGACTGCTCAAGAGTGTGTTCAAAGGCAGGAGAGTCAAGGCGTCGATGCACGAGCCAGACAGAATATTTGAGCTCAAATTGGATGATTTCCTTTTGAGCCTAGAGCTTTTCTCCAAGGGCAACCTTATATTGTCGAAGGACGGGAAGATCGTGCAGTCCCTTTACAATAGAAATTATAGCGGAAGAAAGGTCTCTGCTGACGAAATATTTTCCTATCCACCGGGAAAGGCAAACGTTTTTTCCATGGATCTTGATGCTTTCACAGCGACAGTAAAGGCCTCGGAAAGAGAGAATATAGTCAAAACGCTTGCGATAGAGCTCTCACTTGGGGGTGAATACGCGGAGGAAGTATGCTTCAGAGCAGGGGTCGACAAAAACATGCCGCAGATGAACTGCAGTGACGAAAACCTTAGGAAGATTTTCTCCTCGCTTGAAGAGATAATAAAAAAAGAGGTAAGGCCGAACATAATAGACGGAAAGCTACTTTCTGTAATAGAGCTAAAGCACATACAGGGAGACAAGGAATACTTCGATGACATAAACTCGGCTGTCAGGGCCTTTTTCTCGGCGCCGGAGAAAGATGTCAGGCGCGAGAAGATAGAGAAAGACAACGAAGCCGCAAAAAAATCCATAGTCGCTTACTCTTCCGCAATAGATTATATAGTTGAGAATTATGAAGACGTTTCCCGAATGATCGAAGCAGTAAGAGACTCCAAAACGGACATAGAAAAAAGAAAGGAAATGCTAAAAGTAAAGGGATGGTCTTTGGAAGGCAGGTTCTTGAAAAAAGACGACAGCCCTGACATAAAGATAGATATAACTAGACCGCTCAGGGACTATCTTAACGAGCTGTACACAAAGAAGAAGAGGCTGTCCAGGGCAGTTTCATCGCCAGTAAAAGTAATCAACAGGCCAAAGCGCGTAAAAGTAACCCAGAGTCCTGCATGGTACTCCAAATTCAGATGGTTCATAACTTCACACAATAGATTGGTAGTCATCGGAAGGGATGTAAACCAGAACAACAGCCTTATAGACAAGCACGTGGAGAAAGACGACATAGTAGTACATGCAGACGTTTTCGGAAGCCCTTTCGGAGTGGTCAAAAACGGAGCCAACGCCGATGAAAAGGACATAGACGAAGCCTGCAGAATGGTGGCATCGTACTCATCCGCATGGAAAGCAGGAGCAACAAACCTAGATGTTTATTTTGTTTATCCAAACCAAGTGACAAAGACCCCTCCATCCGGAGAGTCTCTAAAGAAGGGCGCTTTTTACATCGATGGAAAGAAGAACTACGTCAAGAACGTAAGCCTAGGCCTTTATATTGCTTTTTCCCCCGCTGAAAGCGAGATCGGCGTAGGAATCTCCGCATCCGAGCCAAAGAACAACTTCGTATTGATAAAGCCCGGCAATAAGAAACGTGAGGAAGTTATAAAGAAGATCATCAAAAAACTAGAGGAGAAAATGAATATAACGATAAATCCGGATGAAATAGACAGACTTCTGCCGCAGGGAAAGTGCAGCATAGAGAAGCTCGGTTTCTGACGGCGGATTATTTAGTAGAATTAGCTATAAGAAGCTCTTCTATTTTTTTGTCTTTTGCGAGTTTTGTTATGTACCCGGCGATTTTATTCCTTACACGCTTGCTTGAGGTTATCACTTCGTTTAGGACCTGCTTGTTGGCCGCGTAATCGTCTGTAAACCTGCCCTTGTAAAGTTTCAATATATCAAGTGAAGCGTTCCTTACAAGTTTTCCTCTCACTCTTCCCATGTCTTATTCTAAGCTAAGACGTCTATTTAAACTTTGCTGAATTAAGTTTTTAATTGGAAAACGTTTAGTATAAGTCATCGCCTCGGTGGCTCAGTGGTAGAGCGTTTCCTTGGTAAGGAAAAGGCCGCGAGTTCGATCCTCGCCCGAGGCTAATTATAGCAGTAAGGGGCAACTTTGCTCTTTGATTGCTTAAACTATGTCCTCTTCCGCTACTACAACGAAGTCTCCGACGGATATAACGGCACCGTAAGGTATCTCATCGTTGTGATTATCGTCTTTTTCGAATTGGAAAGTGTTCGCATAGGATGTCGCCTGCTTTATTGTCAGATAGACTAGTTCGCCTGTTCTGACTTCATATACTAAATCTGCTACAACACCCAGCTTTTTGCCGCTTTTTCCAACGACTGTTTTTCCTACTATGGATCTTGCATCGACCCTCTCTCCTTTGGTTATACCTGACATATCAAAACCTCCTGGCCATCAAAAGACAGCTTATCATTATTATAGATTAAAGAAATGCATCAATTTAAAGCTTTTTTTCTTGGTCCCGCTTTATAAAAATGAAAAAAATGTCGTTACCTGCCTCTCCTTTTATTGAGGGATTTAAGTTGCTGTAGTCAAGGCCGGATTTCTTTAGGACTGAAACGGCAAGCTTTCCGCCTGGTTTGCAAAGTTCTAACATCTTGTCTATTGCTGCTGAACGCTCCTCTCCAGGCATGTCCTGCAGAACGGTTATTGAAAAAACTATATCGAACCGTCTGTCCGTATTAAAATCCGCGAATCTTTTCTTCTCTACGACGACGTTTTCAAGGTGCTTTTCCGTTATTCTATCCGCCAAATCAGACGGCTCCACAGCGGTTATGTGGAAGCCTTTTAGGGCCTCCTCAAGCAGTCCACTCCCTGCTCCAACATCCAGTATCATGTCTGAAGGTTTTGGTTTGACCGCATCAACAAGCTTTTCAATCTTCTCTGTCTGTTCGTTGAGATATAACGCTTCGTAGCTGCCGGCTATCGCATTGTAATAATCCAAAGAATCCATCAATAGGTGTGAGAAAAGTATGCGTTGTAAATTGCATGTTCTCCGCAGTAGACGCACTTTTCTGATATCATTTTCTCGTTATCTAAAGGTATGCATCTGGATATCGCGCCAGTCTCTTCCTTTATTTTGCCCTCGCACTCCTCGCGCCCGCACCATGCAGCTTTCACTATCTTTTCGTCTTTCTTCAATTTCCTTATAAATTCGGCCTTGTCGGATATCTCTTCCACCTTTTTGGAAGCAGAGAGCCTTGCATTTTCGAACATCTGCGACTGTATATCCCCGAGTTTATCCGCTATCTCTATAAGATTCTTCTCCTCGAACGTGTCTTTCGAGCCGTCGAATCTTAGCTTTGCAGATACTGTCCTTGAGCCCTCTTCTCTTTCCCCTATGTCAAGCCGTATCGGCACGCCCAGCAGATCATACTGATGAAACTTCCATCCTGGAGACTGGTCGTCCCTGTCATCCAGATGAGCACGGATTCCCATAGCATCGAGCTTCTTCTTGATTTCAAGCGCATAAACTAATATCTTCTCCTTTTTCTTGTCATCCTTAACTATTGGTATTATGACAACTTGTATAGGCGCGACTGCAGGGGGAAGAACTAGCCCGTTATCGTCGCCGTGGACCATAACCATTGCGGCGATTGATCTCATGGATATCCCCCATGATGTCTGGTAAACGTACTGCCAGTTGTTCTGGCGGTCAATGAATTTTATTTCGAAGGCCTTTGAGAAATTCTGGCCGAGGTTGTGGGATGTCGCAGACTGAATCATAAAGTTGTTTGGGGTTGCTGTCTCTACTGTGTAAGTCTTTTCTGCGCCCGGGAACTTCTCAGCTTCACTTTTCATCCCGTAGAATACCGGAACTGCAAGGATTTTTTCCATTACATCTCTGTAAATCTTGGTCATAGCGATGGCGTTTGCATCTGCTTCCTTTGCGGTCTCAAAAACGCAGTGTCCTTCCTGCCAAAGCACCTCTCTTCCTCTGAGGAGAAGACGAGTTTCCTTTGTTTCCCACCTGACTACCGTATTCCACTGGTTTATCAGCATGGGCAGATCCCTGTAGCTCTTTATCCACTTTGAGTAGCTATCGTACATTATGGTTTCTGATGTGGGCCTTATTGCCAATCTTTCATCCAGGTCCCTATCTCCGCCTTTAGTCACCCATGCGACCTCCGGGGTGAACCCTTTTATGTGCTGACTCTCTTTGGAGAGGATGCTTTCCGGTATCAGAAGGGGGAAATACGCGTTTTTTACGCCGAGCTCCCTGAATCTTTTGTTGAGATATTCTACGATTCTCTCCCAAATTTCATATCCATATGGCCTGTAGACCGGGAAGCCCTTAACAGCGGAGAAATCCATCATACCTGATTCTATTAGGACGTTGTTATACCATCCGATGAGGTCATCGCTCTTCTTCGTTTTTATCGCGTCTGTCATATATTCATTAATCTAAAACATTTCTAAATTTATATATACGCGTGCCTTGTATTAATCCGTGTATGTCGACTTATAAACCGGGGGAATTTGAGGATAAGTGGGAGAAGGTTTACTCGGAAAAAAAGACGTTTGAACCGGGAGTAGACACCAAAAAAAAGAAATTTTTCATAACCGTGCCTGTGCCATACCCAGACGGTAGATTACACCTGGGCCATCTGTACACCTGGACCAGAGCGGACGTATACGCAAGGTTCATGAGGATGAAGGGTTTTAACGTACTTTGGCCGCAAAGCTGGCATTTTACTGGCGGGCCCATGATGGGAATGTCAATAAGACTGAAAAACAAGGACCCAGTGGCGATATCGATAATGCAGAAAGCGGGAGTCAGCCCATCGGAGATGGAGAAGTTCACGGATCCGCTCGAGATGGGGCTTTACTTCTCTAAGACTTTCAAAAATGACATGCAAAAGGCTGGAATGTCCATCGACTGGCGCAGGGAGTTCATACTGTCTTATACGCCGCACTATTCAAAATTCGTGGAATGGCAGCTTAGGAAGCTCAAGGATAAAGGACTTATAGTCCAGGGAAATCACCCTGTAGTCTGGTGTCCAAGAGAGGACACTCCATTAGGAGACCACGACAGGGCAGAAGGAGAAGGAGAAAGCCCTATGCTTTTTTCGATTATAAAATTCAAGCACGATGATATTGTCCTGCCAGTTGCAACGCTGAGACCGGAGACGGTTTTCGGTGCGACAAACCTCTGGGTAAACAAGCAGATAAGCTACAGGATAATCCAGATAAGAGGGGAAAAGTGGATTGTATCGCAGGAATTCGCAAAAAAAGCGGAATATCAATTCAAAGACATAAAAGATCAGGGGGAATTCGACATCGGCTCGCTTCTTGGAAAGAATGCAGTCAACCCGGTAAACGGAGAAGAACTGCCCATATTAAACGCAGACTTCGTGGACAAAGACGTAAACACCGGACTGGTTATGAGCGTGCCTATGCATGCACCTTTCGACTATTTTTACTGGGAAAAAATCAAAACGGAATCGCCTGAACTTTACAGAAAACCAAAAAAAGTGATAGACGTATCGGGGCACGAAAGCCTGATTGAGGAGGCTGTAAAAAAAGCCGGCGGTCAAGCGAATGGATTGAAGGAGGCGACCCGATTCGTCTACAAAAAGGAGACGAACGACGGCATCCTAAATTCAAATAGCGGCGAATTGTCCGGGCTAGCGGTAAAGCAGGGAAAAGAGAAAGCCATTGATATTTTAAAGGGCCTCTCAGCCTACGATTCTTTTTACGAAGTTTCTGGGAAAGTGGTGTGCAGATGCGGAAGCCGCGGACTTGTAAAACTTGTTGAGAACCAATGGTTCATAAGGTATTCAGACAAAGAACTGAAGGAGAAAGCCATAGCCTATATAGAAAAAATGAACATATTTCCTCCGGAAGCGAAGGCCCAGGTTATAAATTCCATATATAATATGGAAGACAAAGCTATGGCCAGGAGAGGGGGCCAGGGAACGCCGCTGCCGTGGAACAAAGACTGGATTGTGGAACCGCTAAGCGACTCTACAATATATATGGCATTCTATACCATTTCACACATCATAAAGGACATCGATGTAAAGGAAGTGAATGACGAACTGTTTGACTATGTATTCTTCGGAGTCGATACGAAAAAGAAGCCGTCGAAAAAGATGGAGGACATGAGAAGAGAATTCGAATACTGGTATCCTGTGAATCTGCGGGTCACGGCCAAGGATCTTTTGACCAACCACTTAATATTCTTCATATTGAACCATGTGGCCCTGTTTCCTGAAGACAAATGGCCGAGAGGGCTCGGGGTAAACGGTTGGCTGATAATAAATGACATAAAGATGGCAAAATCCAAAGGCAACGCCCTTACGATATCAGAATCTGTAGAAGAGCACGGAGCAGATGCAGTCAGACTTATAGCTGCGGCATCAAACGGAATCGACGATGTAAAATGGAGTTTATCCGACATCTCGGCTGCAAAGCAGAGGTTTGAAGTCATGATGGACGCTGTTGAAATACTAAATGACATAGACAATAAAAAGAGCGAAATCGATAGGTTCCTCATGTCCAGGATGAACTACATGATAAAAGCCGCGGAGGAAAACTACAGTGAGATGAAATTTAGAAACGCTGTATTTTCATCTTTCTTTGAGGGAATAGACAATCTGAAATTCTATCTTGATGCCGGAGGACGCGATGAAGAAACATTAAGAAAGTACATAAACGGCATGGTAAGGCTGATTCACCCGGTTTTTCCGTTCATAACAGAGGAGATAAATAAAAAACTCGGTGGAAAAAATCTACTTGAAGAATCCGGCTGGCCTGACGCGGGCAGCTACAAACAGGATGAAGTGATAGAAAACGAGGTTTCAGCTCTTAAATCAACGATGGAGGATATATCAAAATTGATAAAAATCACGGAGAAGAAGCCGTCTAAGATAGTGATTGGTATCGCAGGCAAAGAGCTGTTTGATGTGTATAATTCGGTTGTCGAGGCCGCGAAGAAAACCCAGAACCCGAAGGAAATCAGAGGGGTGCTGAAAACGAGCGGCGAGTTTGTGGAAAAACTACTAAAAAACCCTAACAGGATTCCAAAGAACGGGCTTGATAGAGAGACTGAGATAAAACTATTTGAAGAACTGAAAGGATATATCAAGAGACTTTTCGGGGCAGAAATCGAAATAAAAGAAAGCGATGACGAAAAAGCCGCTCCTGGAAGACCGAAAATAGATCTTTTATAGATCCAGTAAGCTATAAATTAGAATGGAATCGCCAATAGACAGGGGCTTTGATGTCATAGGCAGCATAGCAATAATAAAAAAGAAGCCCGGAGAGGACCAGAAAAAACTAAGGAAGCTTGGAGAAGCGATAATAAATCAGAACAAGCACATATCATCCGTCTTCAACAAAGTAGGCGGTATAGAAGGAGAGGATCGGCTGATGAAACTGAAATGGGTGGCCGGAGATAAAAAAACGTTGACTCTCCACAAGGAGAATGGATTCTCCTTTTACGTCGACGTGAAGAAAGTGTTCTTTACTCCGAGGATGGTAAGCGAAAGATTGAGGGTGATAAACCAGGTAAAGCCCAATGAGAACGTGCTCGACATGTTCTGCGGGGTTGGTCCTTTTGCGATACCTATAGCCAGAAGAACTTCCTCCGTATACGCTTTGGACATAAACAAAAACGCTATAAAGCTCCTGGAGAAAAATATCACTCTAAACAAGATAAAAAACATGGACTTTAAATGCGGTGACTCTAGGTTATTGGTCAAGAACCTGGACAAAAAATTCAGCAGGGTAATAATGAATTATCCAAGCAATCCGCTCAAATTCCTTAAATCGGCGCTTTCAGCAGCTGATGAAAAATGTACACTCCACTATTATAAGTTCATAAACACACACGATACATACGCTGTAAAAGAGGAGAAGAACAAGATTATAAACACCGCCGGTAAAAATTTCAGGATAATGAAAATAAAAACTTACAAAGCGGGGGAAACTGCGCCTTTTGTAACCAGAATGTGCTTTGACATAACTGCAAAAAAGGTCAGTAATTGGAGTAGTAAGCGTCCCAGTCCGGCGCGTTATAGCTGAGGTTTATCGGGTTCTTTCTATTAAGGCCCAGGGAGCCCTGACCGAAAAGCGCTGATACGTACCTCATAAGGCCCCAGTTCTGCTTTTTTATCTTTCTTAGTATTATGTCTGAATTTGAGAGGACAAGCAGAAAATCGAAAAGGTCGCCTTTGGAAAAAGCTCCGCTTGCTTTGTCTGCAAGCCATATCTCCATGTTCTTTGCCTCTGCGTCCGAAGGAAAATACAGGGAGCTTAGATCTGCCGTTCCGGAAAACACTGCTTTTATCGTCTCGAAGATGGAGTCTTCCGCGGTCCTTGGAGCTGGCCTGGCATTCTCCCCTGCTATGCTCATTGTCTCCAGATCGGTCATTATGCTGCCCAGGTTACCTTTTGAGTTTTTGGCTATTGAATCTGCGATTTGCATCGAAATCGAAAGCCTGTTTAGACTGATGAGCCTTGTCAAATAAAGCTTTGCTATCCTCTCATTGAGCCTGTAAAACCTTATTATCGAATATGCTGAAAGATACTTCTTGTTTTTTGCTCTGAATATGTCCCCGCTGTTTGATTCGAATATTATTATGGCTTCCTGAATCGAGCTTAGCCTCAGCAGTATAGACGGCTCTACAGACAGCACTTTTTCCAGGTCTTCGACGTAGATTATCTTCTTGCCGCCCCCGAAAAGCGAGTTTGAAGAGGCCATATTCATTATTGTAGAATAAATCGAATTTGACAGGTTTCCGCTCTGATCCGGGTCGAGCGTGTACAGATTGAGTTTTTTCAGCTCCATATTGAATTCTTTTGCTGCGGATTCGGCAAGAAAATCCTTTCCGCAGCCGGACGGGCCGTTAAAGACAAAAAGTTTTTTTCCGGAGTTGATTTCTGAAACGAATTTATTCTTTATAGACCCGGAATAATTCTCCAGGAACGCTTTGAAGCTTGGTTCTATGTTTTTTAGCATATTAAGACTTCAATGTAGAAAGGAAGGCAAGGAAGGCCTGGAATTGAATGAATGGAGTCGCACCTTCTATTATCCGATATTCTGTCTCGGCCAGTCTTTCTATAACGTAGCTTTTTGATTTCTTATCTATCAGGCCATCAGATGAGGTTACTATCTCAAAGGTTTTTATTATCAATTCCTTTATGTTCACTCCAGAATCTAGTAGCTCTGTAAATATGGCCTTGGCTGAGTCGTAGTTGCCAGTCAAAGCGACTTCTACCCCCTGTTTGATCTTCATTATGTCTATCAATCCGTTATTTTTGTAGACCATCTCCGAGTCTATTTCCTTTGAAACGTTCGACAGAGATTGCAGAACGTTCGTTAGCGCCCTTAAATCCCCCTTTGATACGTAAATTAAAGCTTCTATTGCCTTGTCATCTATCTTTAGGTCTTCCTTGTCGGCTATCATCTTCACGAATTTTTTTACGTCTTCGCTTGTCAGCGGCTTGAAGCGAATGATGGCACACCTGGACTGTATCGGCTCTATTATATTGTTCTGGTAATTTACACTGAAAAGAAATCTGCACGTGCCACTGTACTCCTCCATCATCCTTCTGAGGGCCTGCTGCGCCTCCTGGGTCAGAGAATCTGCTTCATCGAAAAGAATCAGTTTGAACGGGGCGTCTATCGGTTTTGTCCTTGCAAACTCCTTGACTTTGCCCTGTATTACGCTTAGTTTGCGGTCATCGGAAGCGTTAAGTTCTATGAAGTTCTGGTTCCACTCGTTCTTAAAAACCGCTTTTGCCAGTACTATTGCAGAAGTTGTTTTGCCCACGCCAGGCGGCCCTGATAGTATCATGTGCTGTATGTCGCCTTTCTCGACCATCGCCTTCAGTTTGTCTATGCTCTCCTGCTGGCCTATTATCTCATCAAATTTTGAAGGCCTGTACTTTTCTATCCAGAGGACCATAATCAAACATCCTGGAAAAGCTCTGCAGTCGGGTAGACTACTATGCCTTTCGGTGTAATATCAAGAGGCATGAACTTGGTTACATGATTTGTGTTGCGCATTTTAACTATCCTTATCGCACGTGTAAATGTGCCCTGCTTCTCCAATAGATAGAGGGCGATTACCCCGTCGGTGGCGAATTCTTCGACCCCGAATGTGGAAAGCTTGTTCTCTCCAGATGGTATCTCGCCTATCAGTATCCCGATGGAATGCCTGGATTTAAGCATCAGTGAGACCTCCATTATCGCACGCCTTATGGATATAATGTCTGGAAAGAACATCTGAAAATAATTTATGGAGTCTATGACTATCCTTTTTGCATCCATCGCTTCCGATTCGGACAATACTGTTTCCTTGAGTGATTCATAATCGACTATCGGGACCTCAACGACTTTAAGCATGTTTGAAGCTATCAATTCCCTTATGGAAGGGTCAAAGATCTCAAACTGTTCGATTATATCTTCAGGAGATTCCTCTAAAGTAAAGTATATCCCTTTCTCCCCATGTTTTGCGCCGTAAACCAAAAACTGCATCGAAAGAGTGGTCTTGCCTGATCCAGAAGTCCCAGTTACCAAGGTCACTACTCCGGGAGGCAATCCGCCCTGAAGCGCCTCATCTAGGCCTTGTATACCGGTTGGTTCTCTTTTAATTGACGTGCTTGGTTTTTCCTGTCCTTCCATTATGCCTCAAGTTTCGCGTCTCCTACAATCTCATATTTTATCTTCATAAGCATGTTCTGCTGCAGTATTTTAGCCCATTTTTCAACGTATTCCCTTGGTACCTTCATCTCCGATGCTGCCTCCGATATCGTGATGTTTTTTCTGCTTTTCACAAGATTAAGAAGAGTCGAAACCGGATTGGATGAGAGATTTATTTGCGGAGATTGAGGCGGCTGTACTGGAGTTTCATTTTCCTTTACGTCTGATGAAAGAACCGGGCTTTTTATCTGGCCTAGACCAGACGGTTTAACTTCCTTTCGTATCGGAGCTGCGGCCTGCTCAAATCTGTTTAGTGTTTCTTCTTTCAACGTGAATTGACCGACCTTTAATGCGCTTTCTGGGAACGCTTTTACTTTGATGCCGGTTTCTGACGCAGATGAAGCTGACTGGAGTTTATCGTTGCTTATCCCGGGGGCAGCATTAAGAGTATGGGGCGGGACCATTTTCGGAGCACTGGTTGCAGGTTTGAGTGGCTGGGCAGCTTCTGTCTTGAATGCTGGCGGGATTTTGTTGACCGGACTATCTGGAAGTGCAGGAGTTTTAAGGCTCTGTAGTATATCCTTATTTCGATTATTTACAGTCGGCATATTTTTAGGAGCGTTGAAAGCCCGAACCCCCTCAGACGTGTATCTTGGCTGCTGCTTTTCGCCTAGTGTTTCCTTGATCGGGGTATTCAAGGCCGGGCCAAGGGGGATGCGCTTGATCTGTTTGTTTTCGGATAAGTTTTCTTTTTTAACCTCCGTCGTCTTCGGATGTTTTCCGAAAGAGAAAAAACCCCTGTGTTTTGTGCCTGATTCCGATATTATTTGACCGGCGTTCTCTTGCACAGCCCCGGTGCCGTTTATAGAGAGGTCTATGCCAGTAGTAGCTTCAAATTCTATCCCGTATATGGAGCCTGCCCTCTTTATCGAATTGTTTATAGAAGAAACATCAGAATAGACGCTGTAAGACGCCTTAAGTATCTGCTCAGCTATGGATTTTACATCTGTACTCATAGTGTATTATAAACAAGCGGTTTTTAAATACTATGCTGTTAAAAATCCGACTTGAATTTCTGATTTTGGCTGGTTAAGTCGCAGTGGAATTAAGGCTTACCCTTGCTCCATTTTCGCCCTGTACGACTATTTTGTATGTGTCTCCAACTATAGGTGAGATAATGACCCTTCCGAAACCGAGAGATACCTTGCCGGTGAAAGTAAACGTTGCTGATGAGAACGGTTTTATTGTATACCCCAAAGGAGCGAAGCAATTCCTCACTATTGAGGTTAAATCGGATTCGGAATTATTGAATATTGTGTGATTGCTGGGTATGACCTTACAGCTAGGACTGACAGCAGTTGCGCTGATGCCTAAACCCACTGTATCCTCAAAAGGAAGGACTAAACTCCCAGTGCTTGATACAAAAAAGTTTATTGCACGCATGCTCTGTACTTCGGCCTCCTGCCTATCGGTTGCTTCTACTTCAGTCTCGCCTGCCGTACCCTGATTTTTGACGC
Source organism: Candidatus Parvarchaeota archaeon (assembly GCA_023380435.1). Classification (GTDB taxonomy): domain Archaea; phylum Nanobdellota; class Nanobdellia; order Parvarchaeales; family Parvarchaeaceae; genus Parvarchaeum. Next base: position 15,734 of record JAMCRB010000001.1, read on the forward strand.
TGCCGTTGCCTGCAGACAAATCAGAAGGAAAAGACCTGTTTATCGATGAATTGATATTTGAGATGTTTATAGGCACGTGATCCTCTATGTCCTGCATCGTCTTATTTATGAAGTTTACCGCGCTAATGCTTGCGGTTACATTTTCAGGACCGTATAAAAGTATGTGCTGTAGAACTACGCTTTCATTAGAATTGTCGGTAATCGTTATAGAGAAGCTTGTCGTTCCATTTGTCTCTGATAAAGAAACTCCCGATGCGGTTAGGTTCGGCCTTGTGCTTTCAATTTCTGACTTTTGGCTTGTTGATATGCCTTCTCTAGCTCCAATGCTGACTTTGTGGAAGCCTGGGATTACAACAGCTCTTGCCGATGGGACGAGGATGAAAATTGTGGAATTTGCCGTCAGTATGGGTATAACAGTAGGTGAAAAGTCGGCCAACAGGTTTACAGTACCGTTTACTTTCGACTGAGACGGAGGTACGTTTATTATCACCTGATTGCTAGGTACAGTTACAGGATATACCGTGCCGTTTAATTCGATGGAAGAGGATGATATGTTGAATTTCAGCATGTTTATGATTGTACCGTTAGGCGCTGCAAATGAGCCGAGGATTTGCGAAACATTTGTTAAAGTCAGCAAATCCAGACTGCCGGAAGCGTTTAGATCTATCCATGAGCTGGATGAATTAACTTTGATTACGTGAACATACAATGAATTGTAGCTTATGTTAAGGCTGGTCGTTCCTGATGGGACATTTGCAGGGTCTGTCAATGAAACGAAGACGTTTGAAACTGGTTTACTAACCGCTGGAGAAACAAAGTAAGAGATAGCGAAAAGTATCACCGCCAATACGATTATCCCCAAGTAAAACGACTTTTTCATGTTCATTATATCTTTTTTTTGCTTAAATACTTTAAAAAAGAGAATGCGGTGTTGTATAGCCCGTTTTTTGTGATGCTTCCGCCTTTAGAAGGCTTCACAATCGCATCTTGCAACATTCGACTAAGCGCCGGAATACCGGTTTGCACGCCGCAGGTTTGCCGTTTCATCCCCTATTCCGCCTGTCTGTTTAACTTCATACATTGACGGGGTTGGGGTTCGTTTCTGATCAAGAGCCTACACTTTTAATGTACTGCATTACTGCAGTGCGGTTTTTGCCGTGAACGGACTTCCTCCTTTTGTGGTGTGTTGCATGCAACACCGCATATTAAAGTTGTATCCATAGGCTTTAATACTTTATTGGACGATTATATAAAATGAAAATAGAGCTTATCAGTGATGATATCTTGAAAAAAGAATCGAATATTTACATTAAAGGCATAAAGCTTGTCAATAAAGTCAGGCTTGACTATGCTACAGATAAACATTCTTCGTTTCTAGTAGACCATGATGGCAAGATACATAATGTAATGTACTTCAGTGAGAAGAATGATATGAAAAGATGGCAGTGTGACTGCAAATGGTACACGCTACATGATAAGATATGCTCGCATATAATAGCCGTAAACCTGGCGCTAAGAGACAAGAAGATTGTGGGAGTATAGGTTATGCTACAGTCTGTACTTTCAAAAGACCATGCAAGGATTGACAGGCAGCTTATGGATTTCCTCTCTTCGCTCAGTGAAAAGCCTGATGCAAAGATGCTTACTGACGCATTCAGTGCGATAAAAAACCATATGTTCTGGGAGGAGGAGTTCCTGTTTCCTGCAGTAGAAAAAGGGAACGAAGTTATGATTAAAGGGCTTCAGGCCGAGCACGGAGCGATATGGAAACTGTTTGATTCCATAAACTCTGATTTGAACAAAAAAGACATAAAAGAGGCAAAAAATCGGACGGAAGCGCTGCTCAGAGTAATAAAGGGCCACAACAGCTCCGAAGAAAACTACATTTATAGAGAGATGGACAAGTTAAACCAGGACCAACAAGCAGAGCTCCTGCTCAAGGAAGTTGAGAGCTCCTCTTCGCCTAAGGAATGGATCTGTAAAGTCTTAAGAAGATAATTTAGCGATTAAATCTGCGTAACAAAAAGATTTTCTCTAAAATAGCCCTAAGGCGGCGCCTGGAGGTGCTGGTATATCGATGTGTATCCCAAGAACAGAGCTGCGAACGCTGTTATTACCAACAATACGAAAAGCAGGTAATATGCGTACTTTCCGCTGCCTTTTGCGTTTAAGTAGACAACAGGAGAGAACAGGGCCGACAATGATGCAGCGACATAAAATCCGAACGCAGCTAGGAAGTGCGATCCGCTTTCAAGATTGAAGTTGGCCATCCCGGCTGCGGACATCGCAATGTAAATTCCGAGGAAAAATGCGAATATTGACAATACTCTAACATCCATTTTCTTGTAAATCATGTAGGACCCTGCGACTAAGAGCAGACCCAATGCGAGTATCGGGTCGCCGAAGAGCATGTTATATGCTCCGGGCAGAGGCCAAGTAAATGACATTATAAACCCGCTAACTAGGTCGAAAAGACCGAAAATAAAACCAGGAACGACGAGCATGCTCATGTCCTTCTTTCCGCGCACGGAGAAATAAACGAATAGAGCGAGTATAATGGCGCTAAAACCTGTAATCAAAAGCATAACAGCCAATGAATCAACAAATGCCATATCCTAGCAATACGGTCTGCATATTTATACCTATCAATAACCCGATTATCTAGAAAAAGCAGAATACATAGTGTACAAAAATCTGCCCCGCAGGACGGACTCAATTAGTTAATGTCCCTTTTGTCCCCAAAATATGTAGGATCCAAGCAGTCGAGAAAACAATGGAAGTCACGGCCAGCTTCCACTCCACTCTCCACTTATATTATCTGAAACATCACCAGGGGGGATTATTGCACCTGCTTGTATTCCCCCTCCATCCCAAGCGATTACTGACCACTGCTGTGAATATTCCATAAATACATTTGACATAGCAATTCCGCTTGTTCCCGGACCGCATCCATTTATCCATTGAACCATTACATTGTATATACCGGGGGTTAGACCAGTGATGTTACTGCTTACGACATTTCCTGTATTCCCATACATAGTATTCCAAGTCGTCCCACTCACTGGCTTATAAAAGATATATTCAATGTCGTCATGCTCTGCGGATAAGTTTATCCAATTTTTAGAGAAATACATTGTACTTGAAGCAGTAAATCCTTCTGTTAGAGTTACTCCAGCGCAGACGCCACCCGTAGAATTTGTATTATATTCATTAAGATCTGCAATCGGGAAATTTTGAGGGGTCATTCCTGCGAAAGAACCGGCGGCTAGTCCGCTGCCGGGTGGCGTTGGGTCCACGTCAACACCATAATCAGATGGATCTGGCATACTAGAATATGTAGTAAAGACCCAGCCATAGGTATCACTTACAGCATATGCGGATGAAGATCCTGATATGTCACCAAAAGAGATATAAGGGCCCGGTAGTGGCTGCCCCGGTTCGGTGTAGGTTATTTTTACAGAAATGCTATAATGGGAACCTACTGCCAGCGGACAGACACCTGGAATAAATAATGTACCGCTACCACCATTTACAATTACATGATTTAATAATAGATCTTGTGTTATGGAGTTATAAGTTACGTTTATGCTTGTGAGGTTTATTGGATAACCGGTATTATCAGTAAAAGCTAAAGCTAAGCCTTGATTAGCAAAACATTCACCTGTGGTTACACTCAAACCAGTGAAGCCCGTTATTGTTGCTGATATATTTGAAGATGGGGAGAAGATACCTAAAGAGTACAGGACCCCTGCGACGATGACGATGACCAATATGGCCCAGCCATAGGTCATCATGTATTCCAATGCGGACTGGGATTTATGCGTCAGACTCATACGATAGAGGAGAAAAGAGCAAATAAATAGGTTTCGTAAGGCAATGACGACCGTCTAAATAGGCTAAGCCATCGAAGAAAGTTCTTGAAGACCCTCACATTGGAATTCTTAATCCAATCTACTTCAACCTCAAATTTAGCTTTATTTAAAGACAACAAGAGACCTTAACTAAATAAGAGCTGCCCCCGGCAGGATTTGAACCTGCGATATTCGGTTTAGGAAACCGACGTTCTGTCCAAGCTGAACTACGGGAGCTTTACATGCAAAAGAGTATGGCAACGTAAAAATAAATACATGAATTGCCGCAAAAATAGCAGCATGTATGCTAAATCAATTAAAAAACAAATCGAAAACAATACGACCGTGTAATCTGCTAAACATTTTTGGTTTATTAGTAATCGTACGCTGAAAATCTCGGCTTGCGCCTTGATCCTTACACGCCGATTCTATCAACGGGGTCTTCTTCCCCCGCCTATAACGATGCCTATTTTTGCGGAGGGTTTCAAGCTTAGATGCCTTCAGCTCTTATCCCTTGGCGCGTGGCTACGCGGCGTACCCTGTCGGATAGCCGCTAACTAGAGACGCCGACTCGCTGTTCCTTTCGTACTAGTCGAATCTTCCACTCAAGCATCGAACACCCCCACTAGTTAACTCCCGGCCTGCCTCGCGGCGGCCTAAACTCAGCTCACGGTCCCCTTTAACCAGTGAACACCTGTACCCTTGGCTGCTTGTGCACAACCAGGATGGGGAGAGCCAAAGACTGTGGAGCAAGCTGCGAAGTCAATATGAACTATCATCCGCAACAACTCTCTTACGCCCAGGGTAGCTTTTCTGTCATACGAAGGAGTCAAAAAAACACGCATTCGTGTTCGCTATGCCCGGCTTTCGCCTCTGTGCGCCTTGCATTGCAGCGCGCAGTCAAGCCATCTTTTGCCATTGCACTTAACGGTGGATTTCTATACCACTTAAGATGACCTTTGGGCTCCCATGTTACTTTTTCGTGGGATTGCCACCCCAGCAAAACTGCCCGTCTCCTGATGTCCCCGAAGGTAAGTGATATAAAACAACGGAAGTAGTATTACACTTTCGACTATCCTATCACCGGAATGATAGGCATGACGTCTCCTACTTACACTATGTCCGTCGAATTATTACCACAACAAGAGATTGCAGTAAAGTTCCTGGGGTCTTTTTGACCCAGTGGAGGACTCTGGCCTTTGCACCAGAATGGTGGTTTCGCGGGTTTCCAGGTAGGGACAGCGGGAATCTCATTACATCGTTCACAAGCCAACAATCAATTGGCAATGTATTATGCTTGCTTAAGAAGGTCACAGTTACCTCCGCCGCTAATAGGTCCTTATGTCCGTTGAAACAAACTTTCGGATACCTATGCTGGGCAGATGTCGCCGACTGTACAAAAGATTGCTCTCTAGCAGTCAGCTATGCCTTTAGTAAACAGTTAGACTCCCTTAGTCACTGCGCCCTGATCTAGCTTTTAAGACCAAATCAGGGATCCCTTATCGCGAACTTACGGGACTAACTTGCCGATTTCCCTTACCCGGTTTAAATCCCTCGCCTTAGCCTTCTAAGCCAGCGCACCTGTCTCAGTTTTCGGTACGGTCACCTAGGTTCATGACGCATGCATTTTTATGAGTCCTAAGAGTCTACAGATACATCGCTGCATTATGTATGCTTCTGCATCTTCTCGACATTATGTCTCTCGAACACATTTGCACACATAGACGATCTGACTGGACCGCTCTGCATATCTCAAGACGTAACATACGATAAAACCTATGTGGTTGCGTGATATTAAACGCATTCCCATTTGCCTTGTACCTTTCGACACAAGACTTAGGACCGACTAACCCTTGTTAGATAAGCTTAAACAAGGAACCCTTGCGCTTGCGGCGGATGGGATTCTCACCCATTTCTTTGCTACTCCTGGCAGGATTCTCAATACCTCGCAGATCCATCGACCCTCACGAATCGACTTCTAGTCCGCGGGTACGCCCATCTACCATCATTTGATATTACTCAAAAGATCGTGAGTATCGGCGGTTTACTTAGCCCCGTCCATTTTCGGGTTACAATATCTAGGTTGGTAAGTTGTAACACACTTTTTAAAGGATGGCCGCTTCTGAGCCCACCTCCCAACTGTTTTAGATATTGTTCCCCTTTTTTGCACTTAGTAAACACTTAAGGGCCTTAACTCACGGCTAGGTTTTTTCCTTCTTGGTGTGGAACTTTACGCCACACACCCAACTTACGCCTTATACTGTTTTGAAATTCTGAGTTTGAAAATGATGTGGGACCTTTCGGTCCCTATCAGCATGATCAGTGTCTTTACCTTCAAAATAGCAGGACGTAAGCTATCCTATGGGATATTTCGATGGGAACCAGCTATCGCCGTGCACGATTGGTTTTTCGCTCCTATACGCATGTCGTCAGACAAGATAGTTCCCAACCTGTTCGGGCTTCCATGAAGAGTAATCCCCACTTCACCCTGCACACGTATAGATCGTACGGCTTCGGGTCTTACAAATATGACTAATGGCAGTTTCCTACCAGTGCCTTGCGGCAACTCGCTTTCGCTTCGGCTTCCAAATGTTAGCCTTGCCATACTCGTAAACTCCCTGCCCCTTTATGCTAAAAGGATGTTGCAACACTTGAGCTTGTTTATTTATTCGCAAGTTCACTACGCGCCGCAACAACTATAACTATTAGATTTCAGGTTCTATTTCACCCTCTCATCGAGAGTGCTTTTCAACTTTCGCTCGCGCTACTTTACTCTATCGGTTTCAGGTCGTATTTAGGGTTGGATGTTTTTGACACCCATGTTCGCAGAAGAGTCTCGACCTCTGCTACTCTACGTGATGACAATCTTTCCAAAGAATACGAGGCTGTCACTCTCTTTGGCGCGACATTCCAGTCGACTTTTTCCCTTTCCGGACTGCCATTTACCACACCACATCTCTGCATTGCTGCAGATTCAGATTGCCCTGTTCCCTTTTCGTTCGCCATTACTAGGGGAATCTTTATTAATTTCTTTTCCTGCAGGTACTAAAATGTTTTAATTCCCTGCGTTCCCTTTCCTCCCTTGCGGAAGGAATCCATGCTTACGCATGGGCATCACGCATTCAGAAACGATACGATCAACAGTCGTCTGCACTTACCGTACCATTATCGCAACTTGCTGCGTCCTTCTTCAGCGCCTGAACCAAGTCATCCATCTAATAGCTTGGAGTTCGCAAATTACACGGTCGCATTAACGTAAAATCGTTTTGACACTTACTTCTCTATTGGGCACCAATAAAGAAGCGCATACTTTCGTTTTCGATAAGTATCTATAATGTAAAAAAGCTTTATAAGCTTTTAGTTTTGGTGAACCTTACCAAATGCCGGTTATTTTAGCTGAAGATAGGTTCGGGGCTAGGGCGCAAATCATTGTTGTATTTGCTGTTTTCTTTTATTAAGTGCAATAAAATTTCACGTATATGCTCTCCACTCGTAGTTAAATTTCCGTTGTCTAATATTAGATTTTTATTCTTTAAATAGCCTTTAATCCAATTTGCTATTTTAGTTCTTTTCCCTAAGATGAATTCAGACATTGGTGAATCAGTTAATCTTTCAATAAATTTATAACGTCTTTTTGGATAAAATTTAAATAAATCCATATATATGTAAGGCAGATTAGTTAGTATATCCCTAGAATAGACAAAAATAGACGGTCCATTCGTATTTTTATTGGAAACCCAATAATTTAAACCAGTGACTTTCAATATTTTTTCCATTATACCTACCTCAGATTTACTAACTGCTAATCCTATCTCACCCGAAGAACTTTTTGGCGCAACAAATCCATCTCCCTCCAAAAAACCCAATATAAAATCTAATGCATTTCTCTTACTATTCTTCTTTATTATCTCATTATCTATGATATAATTAATAAGTTTTATATAGAAGGTATGAATTGAGGCGTTATGCTCACGCATAACCAGGCTCCCATATTTGAGATAATTGGGGGGTATTCTGTCACTTTTACTTGGTAAACGACTCACTTTACTAACAACTAAATCTGAATTATCATGCCAGTACCCTAACACCTCTTTATCCGTTATGTAATTTTTTACTGTTAGCCTAACATAACAGTCTATGTTTGGGTTATAAATGAGGCTATGGTGCATTTTGAAATAAAATTTAGCTTGTTCAGGACTCGAAGCATTAATTAACCATTTATAACCTTTTTTTGCGCCATCGGCAAAATACGCGCCAAGGTAATAAATTATTTCATTGTTGAGTACGCCGTTTTCATATATGAAAGCGGGTTTTTTATTTTTACCATAGAAAAACACAATTTTATCATTACCAAATTTAGCTAGATTAAGACCATTAAGGATGTCATCTAATGGGCTTGAAAGCTGCGGTATTTGAGCTGGATTTAATTTGAATACGGCCTCTTCTATTCCGTATTTGGTGGGCACATTTAAAATAAATTTGTTCTCTTTCGAGTTTTTTACAACTTTTGATATTAAGTTTTTAAAATATATTGTATCCCCCGTTAAACTATACGCACTTAAATAAACTATATCATCTCTTTTAAAATGTTCCTTAGAAACAAGCCGTTTTGGAATTACAAGATTATGCTGTGTAACTTTTGAGTGAAACATATCATTTAGATAATTTATCTGAACTTTAAAATATTTTTTAAGATCAAAATCTTCAAGTAAGTCTTTACTTATAAGAACATAGGCTCCTTTTTTATGATTTTGTATAGACAATTTAGCAGGGTATAACTTATTAGATAAAGATATTATTATTTGGTTGCCTAATTTAAGTTCATTTTTATAGTCATTTATCTCTAAAAAATAATACCCATGTGAGCTATTCAAAAACCTTGCAGTATATGTTAGCCAATGACCATAAAACGGCATACAGATTCATAACAATTATTAGCTTATTAACTTTTAATCTAAGAAATCTTTTTCCTTGATTTTATTTGGTATATACTCCTCTGTCATAAATGACAGCCCTTTTGCAGTAAATGCGTCTAATTCGACTTTTGCCTGAAGTTTCTCCATTTTTGAGAGCTCTTCTTGCCATGCTTTATTGTTCTTAAACCAGTCATAATTTTTAATCTGCTTGAGCCTAGAAGTATCAACATCTTTAAATTTTATCAAGTGCCGTTTTAATCCATAACGTTCTATGTCCTTTTCCATCAGACCTAAAAATTTAGCATCTGGAAGAGCAAGCCTATCAGAAGCATGTGCAAGTGCTATTGATCCGAATTTTATTGCAGAGTAAATATACACCCCCCAAGGATCAAAATCTACAAGAATATAAACAGGTAACCCCTGCTCTTCATGCAATCTTTGTAGCAATCTTCTTATACCCCTCGTTGCTTGGCCTTGACTTGACATTATTACACAGTGTAATTTTTTCCATGCTTTATCTTCATTTGCTCTCTCGAACATCGTACTTTTTTCAAAGTACAAAACGAATTTTGCGTCTACTTTGCGGAATATTATCTCTTCCACATTACTAGGTATCGCCCAGCCGCCACTACCGAGCTTAGACCAATCTATCACGTCTCCCCTGTCTTCTATGACAACTTCACCAGCCACGGACCCGTTCTTATTCGCATTTATGTTTAGCTGCTCTCTTGTAAGGTCGGTTATCAGCTCTAGGTCCTCTATTGCCTTGTTTGTTTCTGTCTGATCATCGACTACGTCTATTTTAGTTCCCGGTATTGTCCTCCTCACCTGGTAGAATGCGGACCTCAAGCTTGTGTGCTTGTCGCTCTTTATCAGTTCCCTGCTTACGGCGGCCATTGCAGTCGTCTGTATGAATTTTCTAACGTGTCCTACGTTCAGGAAGTACCTTCTAGACAGCCCGCTTCCTAGAGTTATCATCCTGCTCTCTTCATTGTATTTTACATTGGAAAGGCCTCTTACCGGCAGGGTGAGATACGGATTCTCGCCCTTCTCTATCTGGCTGTATATACTTTTCCCCATATCTTCAAGTACTTTAAGTCTATTTTTCTTTGATTTTTCAATTTCGTTTGTATCCATATTACTCTTCTCCCTCTGATGATGTATCAGATTCTATCTTGCTTGAGACTACGTCGCCAGTGCTCAGGCTTTCCTCTACGTTAGCTTTGACTTCTTCCTTTTTCTTCTCAAGCAGGGTTTCTATCTTTTTCTTTATTTTCTGCTCTTCTATGTCGGTAAGTTTTGACAGCGAAAACGCGAGCTCTATTCCATACTTATCGAAAAGGCTTATTCTCTCCTGGAAAAGGCTGCTTTTATGCTTGCGGTTAAGGAACAGTGACATCCCCCTTACAAGCTCCTGCAGCGCCAGCTTTATCTCCTTTATTATTATAGGATAACTGGCGACTGAGTTTTTACTTTCATTGGAGTATGGAACCCATACAGAAGCGATGTGTACTATAAAAACCATCGGGCCGATTGGAACTTTATTTTCAACCTTAAGCCCGTATCGGGAGTAATCTATGCTTATAAAACTCTGGGTCAAAGCACATGAAGCTGAATCAAAAAGCAGCGGAATCTTGTTTGCGAACCTCATCAACGTCGCCTTCTCGCCTGTTATCTTACCGCCATAAGCGAGCGCGACCTCTATCTGGAACGGCATCCCCCTGTAAACTTCCGGCTTCCTTGTAACAGACTTTACAAATTCCGGCGAATACTCTTTCCTCAGGCTTTTTTCCAGTTCTTCTCCTCCAATTGGAGAAAGGCAGTCTGTCTGCGGACGCATCAAGTCTATCGACTGGAGAGTCTTTAATATTGCGGCGGCCTGCACCCTGTCTATGTCAGACGGCTTCGTTTTCGGGTCCACTCCGACCCCTTTTACAGTATCATCAGCAACGGATCTGCTAACGCGGGACAGTTCGTTCTCCAGTGCAGAGACCACAGTCCTCTGCGTGGAATTCTTTAGTATGCGCATAAAAATACCTATCTCCAGACCATGTGGGTGCGGTTTTATCTCGACAGCCTCCTTTGGAAGAGTGTTTATCGCCCTCTTGTATAAGAACTTCTCATCGTTCGGGCTGGTGTAGTGTATTGTCGCATGTGGATTCACCAAAGCTGTCCTCCTGATGTATTCATCCACCCCTTTCTGTCCTGCCACGTATAATCCCTCTATCTCAAGTTCGATTCTTGTCCCGTGTTCATATGGAAAATCTGACTCACCTTTTTCAATGACTTCCGGCTCATTTTTCATTATGTTTATCTGTACTTTCATAGTAACGGCTTTTTTCTGTGATTTTACTTTTGAAGTTATTTTCGCGGGCTTTCCGGTCGTCAGCTGCGAGTAAAGTACCGCCGAGTGGATTCCTATCCCCTGCTGCCCGCGGTTCTGCTTCATAGATTGAAACTTGCTTCCGTAAAGCATCCTGCCGAATATATCCGGTATCTTTGACTCCAAAATACCTGGCCCATTGTCGGTTATGCTTATTAGGAAGATTGGTGAAGTTTTCTTCAGCCTTAGCGGCTGGCCGTTCATGGTAACGGAAAGCTTGTCATTCTGGTTTGTTATCGTAAATACTGCGTCCTCTAATTTTATTGACGCGGATCCGCCTCTAACCTGCTTTGTTTCGGATTTGCCTTTATACACAACCGTGTATTCACTTTTCTTGACCATCAGCTGGCCTACGTTGTGCTTTTCATCCAGTAGCTGGTAATTGTCGCTGAGCGCCTTCAAGTCTACTGATATTTCAGGGAGGGTTATCTCCTCTTTATTGCGCTCCTGCATGTGGCCGAGCTCTTCGCACGCATCGAGAGAATTATCAACTGCTTCTTTAACGCAGGTTAGCAGTGCTTTCTGTTTGTTGTCGAACCCGAGAAGGTGCCGATTCTTCTCAAAGAATTCGGTTACACTTATCGCCCGCTGCTTTTTTGCCAACTCCTCAGCTATTTCCATTTTGATACGCCTCTAATTTCTTTTTGTTTATTGAAATGAATACACTATCATGTTTCGCGCCATTTAAAATCATTTCTACTGCGCCATGCGCAATGCCTATGTTCTCAACATGGCCGACTATGCTTATAGTCTTTCCTTGTATCTTTATAAAACATGCGGTTTCCTTCATTATCCTCTTCTTTATCATGCCCCTGCTGCCTATTACCCGCCCTTTTAGTTCTTTCTGTCTCTTTTTTGAACGTGAGTAGTCGTTTACATTTAGCACTAATATATCGTATGAATCATCGAGAAGGAGGGACGATATTGAACTGTCGAAGCCTCTGTTGAACGCGGTGACGGCATTTTTGGCCAGCATCGCCCTAAATGCATTATCACAGCTGAGCTTAACTCTGGTTTTCTCTATTGTTATGCTTACACCGGTCTCCTTTATCTTTTCCAATAATTTCGACTGCAGAGCCAGGTCCTTCGCCCTAACAGCCGTCATAACAACTTCGTCTTCCATCTCCTACTAGAACACCTTTACCATATATCCGTTTTCTAATTTATAGCCTTGCTTCCGATAATACTGTCTTACCCCTACACCGGATATTATCCTGATTCTTTTTATGGAATATTCGCTGGATGTTATTTTTTCTGCTTCTGATAGCAGCTCTTTTCCTATACCTTTATGCTGGAAACCCGTGCTGCTTCTGAATGACAGCTCTTCCTGCGGACCGTACACATGAAGTTCCCTTACAAGGCTTTCGCTGCTGCCGTCCCGGATTCTCAGCCTGAGAAACCCGACCAAGCCTCCGCTTTTGGCGTCGTCACAGCTTATGAAGATTTCGTCTCCTTTATTTGCTCTGTAAAATTCCCTGTTTATCTCCAATTTTGTATCCTGGTAATGCTTTATATGGCCAATTTCCCGACTGCGTATGTCTTTTGGTGTCTTCCCGCGCCTTGATATCTCGTTGAAGACTAGTTGCCTTAAGTTCGTTATCTTTATTCCGTCTTCTATCAGATTCGATGGTATATCCCTTTCTACACGCATTATCCTAAGCCATTTTGGTGAATTTATTTCAGCATCGGCAATCAAATCGACTATATCCTCTATTTTATAAGGATTGTACCTGCCATCTTTCCACATCTGATACAGACCGGTCCCCTTTATCACGAGGGTAGGGTATATTTTGATTGCATCTGGCTTCAAATCCTCATCTTCATATACCTGTCTTATTGTTTCTCTGTCTTTATCGATATCAGAGAAAGGGAGAGCGAGCATTATGTGGTGGTCTACCTTGAAGGCATTGTCTCTCAATCGCTGCGTCGATTGCTTTACGTCTTCTATCGTGTGACCGCGGTTATTCTTCAAAAGAACATCGTTGTAAACGCTTTGCACCCCCATCTCCACCCTGGTCACGCCAAAATCAATAAGTTGTTTAATGTCTTTTTCGCTACATCTCTCCGGTTTTGTCTCTATGGCAAAAGTAACACATTTATTATTCGCATTTTCGTTTAAAGCTTTCTGTTCTTCCAGTCCTCCATCGAATCTGTTTTCACTGCTGAATTCATTCAAAGCCCTGTAAATTTGGGTGACAAAGTCAGTTTTGTACGCCTCTGGTAGGGTCGTAAATGTGCCTCCTATTACTATAACTTCTACCTTCTGTGGGTTGTACCCCATAAAAGCGTACTGTTTTAGCCTTGCTTCTACCTGGAGGTATGGGTCATATTCATTTACCCTGGCGCGTCTGGCTGCCGGTTCAAATCCGGTATAGCTTTGAGGCGTACCGTATTCTACGCCGCCCGGGCAGAAAATACATTTGCCATGCGGGCATGCAAATGGCTTTGTCATCAGCGCCAAAACGGAAACACCGGATAGAGTTCTTATCGGTTTTGACCTTAATATCGAAGCAATTCTTTCCCTATCCGGGTCTTCAACAAACTCCAGGATGTTGCCATTTTTTGGGATGTCAGAAAATCCAAAGCGCCTGGATATCTCTTTCTTTAACCGCATCACGGAGACCGTATCCTTTTCACTGATGTTCCAAGACATTCTGGAGAACTCTTCCGCGAATCTTTTCATTACAATCTTATCCATATTATAGGAGAGTATGTTAATTATTTAATACTAAAGGTTGTATATTGTCATATGGATAAAAAGGCACAGGTTATAAGCATATTCTTTTCTGTATTTTTTATAATAGCTGTTTTAGGCGTAATAGCGCTTGAATCCGCCAACCTTACATCCAGCGGTGACATAAGTCGAATATCCAATTCTTTTACACTCACTGACAACGCATATCAGTCCCTTATAAGCGCTTATCAGTCAAGCAATTCTTTGGGATTATCTCCTGCCGCAGCTGCCATATTGGAAGACACTATCGCAGAGATATCGAACAGTTATTTTATAAATTACCACCTTAATTTGTCTCTCGAATCTGGTCTGTCCAGTCCTGCATCATCGCTAACTGGACAGCCTTTCATCGAGGAAATCCCGCTGACTATAGATAATACTCAGAATGCAGGAGAGTCCACGTTCCAGCAGATGATCAACATTACAAGCAGCGACCCGGGATGGTCTTACATATCAAAAAATCCGTTCGGACAAAACGTCGAATTCTTATACCCAAACGGACAGGTTATCCCATCGTGGTTGCAAAGCAATACCAGTAACAGCGGAGTTTGGTGGATAAAACTTGGGTCATTGCCTGCAAATTCTACTATTAAGATTTACATGGCTTTTGCGCCAACTAATGTCAATCTTTTCAACGGTAATACCATCGGCGAGGCTTCCACATTACCTGTATCTGCTCCGCAACATATCCAGGAATATATACCTGTCACAATAAGCAATTCACAGAGTTCTGCTACAGTCTCGCCTTTTGATGAAGAAATAAACGTCCCTTCATCCGATTACTCTAGCTATGCCGCATCAAACCTGCAGAATGTGGAGTTTTATTACAGAAATGGAACGATAATCCCCTCCTGGCTTGAGACTCAAACATCAAGTAATGCCATCTGGTGGCTTAAGCTCGGCAGCATACCCGCGTCATCTTCAATAACTGTATATATGGGTTTTGCTTCTACATCTACAAACCTCTTCAATACAGTAAATGATGGAGAAGCACCACAGCTTTCACCATCTTATGCTGAATATGATGATGGTTTTAATGTATTCAATTTCTACGATGACTTTAAAGGAACCGGCCTGAATACGAACAAATGGGTTATCTTTAGCGGTGCCTCTGGGTATAATCCAATTATCGTAAACAATGGTCTTCTAATACTTCCAGATAGTTCGCAAGGTAGTGGAGGATATGGAATTTTTTTGAAGTATCCGGTTTACGGGCCGATTGAATTTAGCGCCTACCAAGACCTTGTTTCCGGATCCACTAGTTGGGGTAAACAAGGCATCGGTCTGATTAATACTAATGAAATACCCTCTAATGGTGATTTCATGACTGTGTATTCTTCATCCACTGGATGGTACGATAATTACGCTACTACCGGACTTGGTAATTCAAACAGCGGAAATCAGCCAATTGTAGCGACGTATCCCATTCCACACGACACATTCTCTTTGATAAGCGTGGCGCTTGCTAATGCTAGTGATAGCGTGGGATACCTTAATAATGCATTCGAAGCCAAAAATCCAGTTGCATATGAATTTACTTCTAGCACGATTCCTGCCACGCCATTTATTGTGTCAGATGCAAATGCTGGGCTGTATAGAGTATACTACGCATTTGTTTCTCAGTACCCTCCAAACGGGGTAATGCCTTTGGCATCGTTCGGATCTGCTGAAACGGCGGTTTCATACGGAGAGTACGATAACGGGGCAAATGTGTTTAACTTTTATGATAATTTTGCTGGTACCACACTGAGCTCGAAATGGGCTTCTGGAACAAGCGGGGGAACAATTACAGTAGATAATGGCCTTACCGAAACAATCCCATATAATG
>JAMCRB010000002.1 GCA_023380435.1 Candidatus Parvarchaeota archaeon
CTTGATGATGAGGCGGAAAGCGCGGTAATGAACCTGATACAAAATGATTTCGACAAGCTTCTGCGCTCCGGGCCGGTTTCTGGGTTGGGGCCAAAAAACGGTTTTGTGCCGAGGATAAAGCCATTCATCTTCATAAGTGAAAAAGAGACTATGCTTTTTTCAATGCTTAACGGCATAGACGCTGTGCATTCGCCATGTCCGTACGCGGGATTTGGGTTCCGCGGGGTAGTATCGAGAAAAATCAAGGAAATGGAGTCTTTTAAAGCTGGTTCAAAAAGATCAATAGTCGAAAAAGCCATGAAAATCAAAGCCTCCCGCTCTGCTCTAGAACCCGAAAAAAGCGTACAAAAGTGCCGGATATGCGGGTTTCCAAGCGCGGGTGACATCTGTGATTTCTGCAAGATAAAAGCAGAGCTCGGAAAGGCAGAATCTTCGCCGGTTTCTTAGAGAATTTAAATGTCAAAAAGTTTGAGATTAAACATTTAAATATTACGAAGTCGAAATGAGAGTATATGGACAATAGTAACAGCGAGGGTTTCTCGCAGATTTACAATTCTTACAGGGAAGAAATAGATAAATTCAACAGCTCGATGGGAAAAATGATCTCTGACCTTTACAGCAGGATAAACACGCTTAACGAGGTTGTTGCACAGGTGCAAAAAAGCAGGGACCAGGACCTTATAAAAGCTGTAAGCGAAAACCAGCAGAGGATACTTTTGCTTAACGACGGCATAAACAAGCTTTCCATAAACCTCAACACCACAATATCCAATTTCAATTCTGCAGTAGACAAGATAAATCAGGACCATACATCAACAGAAAAGAAAGTTAACCAGTTAAACAACGCAGTTATAGGCCTGACTGAAGAGATGAAACATCTCTCGGACAACCTAAACGGCTCGGTGACTAATTTCAACAAGATAGCCGAATCGATAAACCTAAAGTCTCATAACGACTCAGAAACCATAAAAAGGATAGAGGAGACTGCAAGGCTTCTTTCAGACAACTACAAAGTCCTTTCCGACGGTATAAAGGACAGCGTATCCAGCTTAACCTCGATGAATAACGAGATGTCAGAGAAGCTGAACAAGCTCTCCGAGACCGTTTATGCGGGCCTACCTGGAGTTAATTCTCTGAACGATGAAATAATAGACCTGAAGAAAGCAAAAGTCGAGCTGGAGAGGAAATTTGAGAAGACGACAAATGCCACAAACTCGCTTGCAGTCGAAACAAACGGTCTGAACCTGAAGATGGAGAACATGGCAAAGGAGTTCCAAAACATACAAAAAGCGATATCCGACACGCAGAACCACGTCATGGATTTCATAAATATCGCCAGGTCGTCGATGGAGTCCATCTCCAATTACAACCCGGAAGAGATAAAATCCGCAGTCAAAATGATACAGGACAAAACCGATTCAATAAGCAAGGAGGTCGAGAGACTGAATGATAACGAGGGGAATTTCAACAAGCAGTTCAATAACCTTGCATCAAAAATAGCAGACCTAAGCACGGTTAAAAATGCGACTAAAGTCTTCGAAAACGCCGAGGCCGCATATAAAAACGTTCAGGATTCTGAGAACAAGATAAACGCCCAGGCGTCTAAAGTCGAGATAATGTTTAATGAGATACTGACATCTATGAACAGATTCGTCAATATAAACAAAAGCATATCCGACCTGGCAAAGAAAACAGGCGAGCTGGAAAATGATATAAACAAGCTAAAAGCCGGGCTACAGGTCTTTGCCACAAAAGACGAGATAGTAGATCTTCACAATAAACTTAACGAACTAGAGAAAAAATGAATCATTCTCATGGCATATAAATATACTCCTGAAAAAAAGAAGTCGAATGCAAGACTATACAAAGAAAAGCCACTTGCGTCTATATCCATAAGCGAATTCGAAAAACCGGGGAATGACTACCTAGTGAACCTCAGGCGGTTTTGTATATCATTCGGACTTATAAGCCCTGGCGAGAGCAGGATAGGGATAGTACACATAATGGACCTTTTGCTGAGACAGAGACAGAAAAAACGCGATGGGCTGGATAGCTACGAGATAATGAAGGCCCTGTACTCAAGAAACGTGAGGATAGTTTACGCAAATGTTTTAAGGGATCTCAGAAAACTAGTTGGCGTCGGACTAGTCGAAAGGAAGGGCAATTATTACAGGATAAGGGAGAACCTGCCTCTTAAAGAGGTGATATCCGACTTCGTGCAGCCATACATAATAAACAAGATACTTGGCAGGATTAATGAATACGCCGAAGCTATAGATAAGAGCCTCACAGCTCCGAAAGCAGCTTAAAGATTTTTTTGCCTTTCTGGGTCAACGAAATTATTTTCTTGTGTTTGTTCCCGTCGGAGGTGGTAAGGCCGATTTTGTCCATTAACTTTATTAATTTGACTACATAAGCATAACTGCAGTCTATTTTTTTTGATATCATGGCAGGGTAGAGGCGGCCATCGTTCTGGCTTATTATCTGCAGGAGTATAAACGGCTTATCGTGAAGTAAGAGCTTTCTGATCGATTTCGACGCTTCGGTTACTGGCATATTTTACATCCTTACACAAATGAATCTATCGGCTTATAGCCTACGTTTATTCTAGTTTTTCTCCTATTTATGTTTTCAATTTTTGCTTCCGCCTTCGTACTGTCTATAAATGGCATTGGTTTCCTGCCATAGCGTTGTGATTTCATTCACGCCTACGCCCTACAGCTTGACACTGACATATCTAACGAGCTTACAAAATCGTACTCTTGCAGCAGGTCAGACAAGCGGTTGTACGCAGAGTTTATTAGCCGAAGCGAATCCGCTGATTTTTTCAGCTTTACACTACTATTGTTTATATCCTCCAGATCGCTGCAGATTAAGTACTTGTTAATAACATATGGGCCTTTCACTCCCTTTGCATAAAGGATAGCCGCATCCTCAAATGCGCATTCCAGTGCTTCGTAAACCCCGTCCGAGAGGTACGGTTTCAGTATAAACTCTATCTTTTTTTCGCTGTTTAAAGATGCCATATCGCATTTTGCCGTGTAATCCTCCAGTTCGTCAACCAGAAGATTCAATAAGTTAGGTATGCTTTTTCCGTGTGTTTTACGATTATCTACATTAGATTCTAACGGCAAGTTTACACCAAGGCCCGACATGAAAGAAGATGCTTTTTTGCGGTCGTATCTTATCCTTGATATTATGGAGATAAGCTCAGATTTCAGCTCATACTTCTGGTCTGGCGCATACATACGAAGACGAGACTCTATTTTATATTAATACTTTTAATTGAGAATGAAAAGTTGCATCAAGAAGTTCGTGGTAGTATATTACATAAGAGGGCCCACTGGGATTTGAATTCCTGTATCATTTAATAACCCAGGTCAGATGGTTACTTCCATCCGTGGCATTCGAAGCCATCGATCCTGTCCGCTAGACTATGGGCCCTCACAATAGTTATATAAAACTCCTAATATTTATGCTTAGACTGTGATTATTTTTCCCTTTGGGCCGGCGTTTATTATATCCGTGTTCCCAAGACGGTCTTCAAGGCCGAAAGTTTCGTGAATATGCCCGCATATGCATTTGTCGGGTTTTAATTTCTCTATCATCTCCCTAACTGACGTGCTGCCTACGCTCATGTTCTTGCCTATCTTGTCAAGTTTAGTCCTGTAAGGGGGGACGTGTACCACCATTACTTTCTTTTTGGAGTCGTTTATGTACCTAAAAGAGTTCTCTATCCTCTTCTTGATTTCATACTCGGAAAGCTCGTTCGGGCCTATGTTCGCCAGGCCGCAGCCGAAGAAACCGACATCTCCGATTCTAAATGCATAGCTGTGCATGTCATAAAGCATGTCCGGATACCTCTGTTTAAGAAGGAAAATGTCCGCTTCGCTGTCGTGGTTTCCCGGTATCAGAGCGACTTTCTTCTTCGCGTCTTTGAAAGGCTTAAGGAGACCTTCCAGGCCGTCGCCGAATATAGAAAGGTCGCCTGCAAGTATTACAAGGTCGACTTTCTCATCTTTGGCCCTTTTAGCCAGTTTTTCTACCGCGTTTATGTCACCATGTATGTCTGATGCTGCAAGAAGTTTCATATCATTCCCTTTAAAGTCGGCTGCATATCATCTTTATGGAAGTACGTGTATAAATTATTTCCTACTGCCGAACCGAGAAGAGCCACCAGCCTTTCCCTGCTTGCAGACTTTACTTCCGATTCGGATTTCAATCCGTTTGAGTACAGCCGCCTCGCCCTTACTCTGCCTATCCCCGGCATGGAAATCAAAGGAAGAAGTTCCTCTTTTATCCCGTGCATTACTCTTATCGAGAGCCTGGAGAAATCCGACGGCTTTACGCCGTAAAATCGGGCAAGCTCCCTCAATGCAAACAAAAGCCATTTTGAATTCTCCAGCAGTCCGTAAAATTCTCCCGGTAGTATTCCATATTCTTCCTCTATGAACGCTTCTTTCTTCTCTGATATCCACTCATACACTGCCTTTGCAATCTTTATGGCCGCTATGTATCTTTCATACGGGACCAGCGCCTGGTCAAACTGGACGTCTAATGAGAAGCTTTCCCTTTCGTACTTTGCTTCCTCGGACTGCGAAATCCTTATGAACCTAAACTCCTGCGCGCAGAACATCAGGTGCAGCGTGTTGAAATCGCTGTATTTCATTCCCTTCTTCATCTTCTCCAAGAAATTTGAAAAAAGAAGGCCGGTATAAGGGTCAAGATAAAGCCGGTTTATCAGGCGCCCAATCTCTGTTGGATATGCAAACCCAGCCTCTTTTTTAACGAAGCCTTTCTCAACCAGGAAATCCAGGATTTCACCGACTTTATAAGAAAAAGCGAAGTCCCTTGTCGCGTAAAAAGTTGAATCGAAAAAGGCATTTAAATCCTTCAATGAAACTCTCGGCTCGAAGCATATCAGAGCAAGAACGTATCTGCGCAGCGAAGAGTCTTTGTTTATGTTTGACTCTACTGGCTCTATCTCTCCGTCTATGTATTTGTCGCGTATCAGCGAAAGCTCTTTTTCGGTCCTTGCCAAAATTATTGCTGTGCCTTCCTTGTCATACTTTGGCCTCCCCGCCCGGCCGCACATCTGCGCTACTTCCATTGACGATAGCAGCTCCATTCTCATGGCGCCGTATCTGTAAACGGATGTTATCACAACGGTATTCGCAGGCAGGTTTACTCCCAATGCGAGTGTCGGCGTGGAAACTATGAATTTTATCCACCCGTCCTTAAACGCCTGTTCAATCGCTTTCCTCTGTTTATGCACAAGACCTGCATGGTGAAATGCCACTCCTTTTTGCACTAAGTCAGAAAGCTCACGGCACTGAGTGGTAGGAGCGTCTAACGAATGAAGTATCTCCGATGACACTTTGCGAAGGATTTTCTTGTCTTCATCTGAAAGTCGCTTTTCTACGGATTCGGATATAGATTTCGCGTTTGATACGGCGGTTTTCTTTGTCTGGGAGAATACAAGGGCCTGTTTTTTGTTTTTTATGAGCTCCATTACTATGTTAAGAAGAGGGTCGTCTACGTTTTTTATGGCCTCTTTTTTACCGTTGATCAGCTCTCCGTCGAAGTAGATTTTCCTGGCCAGTTTTACTGGCCTGAAGTCCGTCTTGACAAGTTCGCTCCCAAGCCACGCAGCTATTTCATCGCTGTTGCCTATCGTCGCACTCAACCCGATTATCTGGGCTTTTGGATAGAGCCTTTTGTTCAAAGTTATGACGAATTCCAGGGCAGGCCCCCTCTCCGGGTCCCCAAGCAGATGTAT
>JAMCRB010000003.1 GCA_023380435.1 Candidatus Parvarchaeota archaeon
GGCACTTCGATAAATACCGCGAGAATATGTTCAGAGCACAGCCATTTGATTCGGAAGAAGAGTATGCCCTTAAGCCTATGAACTGCCCTTTTTCAGCGATTACTTTTAAATCCAGAACTAGAAGCTACAAGGACCTGCCATTGAGATTTTCTGATTATGGGTTCTTGCACCGCTATGAGTTAGAGGGGACTCTTGACGGCCTTTTTAGGACTAGGCTTTTAGAACAAAATGATGCACATATATACGTAACGGAAGACCAGGTCGAGAAAGAGATATTGTCCCTTTTCGAGATGATGGACAAGGTATATGCAAAATTTGACCTCAAACCGATAATGGTGCTTGCAACCAGGCCCGAAAAAAGGATAGGCGAAGAAGCGATGTGGGACAAGGCAGAGAATACACTGAAAAGCGTTCTGGAGAAAAAAGACTATAAATATACTATTAAGCCGGGTGATGGTTCATTTTATGGACCGAAGATAGACATATATGTACTTGATTTCACTGGCCGACCCGAATCCGCATATGCAGTATCTACTATACAGCTGGACTTCAATTTAGCGGTGAGATTCGGTGCGACATATATAGGACCGGACAACAAAGAGCACTTTCCTTTAGTAATACACAGATCGATAATGGGATCTATAGGGAGATTCATGGGCATAATACTGGAGAACTCAAAAGGCAACCTGCCTTTATGGCTCTCCCCCATACAGACGAGGATAGTAACAATAACTGAAAGAAACAAAGAATACGCTGAAAAAGTCCGCGAAAAGCTTAAGGAAGCTGGCATTAGAGTAGAGCTGGATGACGGCAGCAGGACGCTTGAATACAAAATAAGGGACGCACAGTTGTCGAAAGCGTACTATACTATCGTAATTGGCGACAAGGAAGAAGCCAATGGGACTATTGCCATAAGGGGAAGAGACGGTAAAACTGAATACGGACATAAACTTGAGGAATTCATAAAAGAAAATACAAAGAAAATTAAAGAAAAAATTTAGTTTGTTGTATTCAAGCTTTCAGTGACCCGAGGATTTCGTTCATTTTGTCCACGTTGCCGTTTTTTATGGCTTCTATTATCGCCAATTTATCGGCTTTCCTGACCTTTACCTTCTGTCCTCCTTTGAAGACTTTAAGCTGTTCCTTGTGCAGGTCAGTCGGTGCTTTCTCACCCTGTGGATTAAAGCTCTCCTTAACGTCTTTTTTTACGTACTTTATTTCGTAGTCACCGAACTTGAACTGTTCGTTGGCCTGTGCTTTATAAAACCTATACCAGTTTTCCATCCTTATCTTTATTCTTTGTAGCTTTTAAATTTTTCTTTGTCGGGTGTATTTTGGTGTATTTTACAAGTAAGAAGCTTTTTATTTGTAAAAAGTCTAATAATAACATGGGCCAAGAGAAAGGTTACCTTGAAAATGTCATCCTTTCTTCTATCCAGGTTTATGATGAAAAAATTGATTATCCTATCGGATCAGACGCGGTAATGCGCAGCAGGGTTGAAATGCTAATATACGATAAAAAAGATGAGCTGCCGTCTGAAACGCTCCTGGCAAGTCAGGACGTAGATATGCCTTATAAAAGAGTACACATGTACTGCTGCGATGACGGTCCACGCAAGAAGATTTATCTTTTCAAGAACAGTGACCCTACGCATAGCTGCGCAGAGCACCAAGAGAGCAAGGACGATAAATTCGACCCATTTTTAAGAAAGTCTATTGCCGGACTGATAAAAACTGTGGAAGGGAAAGTAAATAACAAGTCTATTTGCACTGCAGTGTATATTATTAAAACACCGTTTTTCGATGGATTGGAAGACAAGATGGAATACATATTACCAAACGCAAGGGCCAATAAAAACGGAAAGCAGGTATGCTGGCATATTTACACTAAAAAAGAGTTAGACCATATGAATCTTTACATTTTTGAGCATATTTCGCCAGTTGATAATAAAGTAGTAGAATATAGACTCCCTGGGGAACGGGACTTAGAGTATCTTGATGTGACAATGGATAAGACCAAAAAATATGACCCTTCTGACGAAATGCTGTAAGAAAATACGGTTCTAAAAGGATATATTTGTTCGAGTGTTATCTTTAGAGTATTTGCTCAGGTTGCGTAACCTGGTAGCGCGTAAGACTGGAAATCTTATGGGAGCAATCCCTTGTGGGTTCAAATCCCACCCTGAGCGAGGTTTAAATGATTAATATCGTTTCGCATTTAAATAAAGTTAAAAGTTAGGCACTGTTACGGAAGACAAAATAAACTGCTAATCCATATTTGTATGGTTAAATCTTTAGACTATTGAATTTTACAAAAACACAACGCCTTTGAATGCCAGGCTAATCAGTTTTGATAAATTTAAGCTTGTCTATGTAGGATCTATACTTAGTGCAGTCATCCCTTGGCTCCCACCACCATTATTCCATGCAGCTATAATTTGGTAAACCCCAGTTGGAAAATCGACGATTTTTGAGTATGTTGCTGCGCCCTGCCCATGCCATGCAGATCCATCAAAAACATTGTGCCATTCAGAAGTTCCAATTAACCTATAAAATACATCCATTGCGTCGTCAGTTGTTATGGATATATTATAATTCCCGCTAAGATTCTGAAGCGAATAAGCACTGGCACCCTGACAGAGCTCATTGCTGCTGCAGAAGTAGTATATTACACTAAGTGACTCCGGCATTGGCTGTATATTGAAACCCAAAGAACTTCCACTATAACCAGTGCTTGTAAATGCATAGCCTTTTCCATACTCGCTGCTAGACGAATTTGTGGAATTCCAGTCTCCCAATGCTACAACTTCCTCCCCAACACCGGGAGTGTACAAAGGAGAAGAGTTAAAAGCTGAAAAATCAAAAGGGTTTGACAGTTCATACCCTGCCACAATCCACTGATTCTTCGGAATCGATCCTGACGTCCCGGTTATTTTCCCAGTCGTTTCGTATGGGCCGGGAAAAACCTGGCCAGGTTCTGTATAAAACAACTTTAGGCTTACACTGTAACTAACCCCTGCAGAAGTCGGACATACTCCCATGAGAACAAGGTCCATAAATCCGGAAGGTAATACAGAATAAGAAACTCCAGTTATGTTAAAATTGCCATAAGAACTGGAAGCTGTGAGGTTGTATAGATTTATCTCATACCCGACCCCGTTTTGGAGAGATATCTTCATGGCGCCATTGTTGAGGCATATACCATTTACGCTAAAACTGGAGAAACCTGTAACTGTCGTTGATAATGATGAAGAAGGAGAGAAGATTCCTAAAGAGTACAGGACGGCTGCTACTATCACAATGACTAAAATGGCCCAGCCATAGGTCATCATGTACTCTAATGCTGATTGTGACTTGTGTGTCGTCTTCATAAACTGTAGAAAGAGTGAGTAAATAAATACATTTCCTCAGAACTACAGATAGAAAAGTGTTGCGGCCCTATTCAGCCATTATCCTTGCTATCTCTTTTGAGGCGCGGTTTGCTTCTATACGTATAAGTCCATAATTACTGGCGGCCTTTGGGTCTACCATCATGGCCAATATCGCATCCGAACCTGCCTGTACTGCTACTATAGTCGCGTCGTCTGATTCGGCGTTTACCCCTTTAAGAACATTAGACGAACCCAAGGATTTTAAAGCGTATTCCGCTGCACCCATCATAGATGATATCATAGCTGCAAAATTATTCGGATCTATGTTCTCGGGTATAGAAGGCGCGATTGGAAGGCCATCTGCGGATATTACTGCAGAAGCTTTTATCCCGCCTATCCTGCTAAGGTTGTCCAACACTGCTCTCAATTCTTCTGCTTTTGTGGCCATAATTTAGTTAATACCCCCTTTTATTTAAACATTTATGTCAGCTGCTTGAACAGCAGTGAAAGTGCTTTATCAACTCCCTCCTTTTTAAGTTTTGTCGGCTGGTTAGGGTCGACCTTTGACAGGTCCTCTGCAACTGTCTGCACTAGACCTATCTCATTGTCAAGATGCAGCTTTTCTTCTACTTCTTTTAGTGAAAGCGCGCCCTTCAAGTCGGCTTTGTTGGCGACTACGACTATTGGAAGGCCGTACGCTTCAGTTTTTCTCAGCATCTCGATGGCTCTAGGAAACTGCTCTGGTTTTGTAGAATCGACTATTAAAAACACGCCTATCGCTTCACCACCAAGAAGTTTAAGAAGAGGGTCGAACCTCTCTTGTCCGGGCGTGCCGAAAAGATCTGCCTTATAGCCGTCGAATTCCAGGTTTCCGTGGTCAAGTGCTATTGTACCTCCGAGTTTATCTACGCTAACAGCATCCTTCGATGCCGAATGTATAAATGAGCTTTTGCCGGAGTCCGTTGGTCCTGTCACCAATATCTTCGGGAAGTATATCTTTATTCCGCCGGGTTTTACTGCCTTAAAAAGAACGGACGAAAAGGTTTTGCCCTCGGTCCAGTCACATTTTATTACAGCGAAATACTGTCCGAATATCACTCTTTTCTCCACGCCTTTTATTTCTACGGTAGAGTTTACGGCTTTTATTAAAGAGTCTATGCTTTTTGCCTCATAGTTCCAATCTGTGAACAGTATCACTCCGGAAGTGTTTTTCTCCTCCAATTTCTTCTTTATGTCTTCTAACAGTGAAAGCCCGGTCTGAAAGTCAAAAAAGTCTATAAGAAGCGAAAAAGAGTCGACAACTAGAAGGTCGTATCCTTTGTCAAGTTCGCTCAGTAGTTTATGGAAGACTTCGTCCTTGTTGTACGGATTGTCGACGCTGATTATATGCGGCTTGCCGGTCGGGATTACTCCGGTTATGCTGCTGTAAGAATCTAGTATCGTGAGCTTATTTTCGACTGGAAAGCCATAATCTTCCATGTCTCCCAAGTATGCATCTGGAGACGTCCTGTTTAAAAGCAAAAGCACTTTGCTTCCAGCTTTTATATTGTTGTATATCAGCTGATAGCCGAAGACCTCATTTCCTACGGATGGAGAGGCTGAAAAAAGGACCAGCTTCTTTTCAGGTATTCCCTTTAGATCCTTATCAAGCTTTTCTATTCCGAAAACCGGGTCTCCCATACTTATACTAACCACCCACTCCTTTTAAGTTTTTCAATTTAATTCTGTCCATTTTAGTATCTCCTTCGTTGATCCTGTGAATGTAAAATACCTGGCCCCGTTGTCAAGCTTAAGTGAAATTACACCGTCCGACATTGACTTTATCGTTTCTGTGACTTCCGGGGGATGCATCTCGCTGTCCAGGGAGAATAAAGTCGTCGCTCCTGACATCTTGGATCTCCCACATATGAACTGCAAAAACCGGAATATGGTGCTTGGATTGCTGTACACAAGGAGGTTCGACACAGAATCTATCACGTTGAAAACTGACCTGCCCTCTTTTAGGTAATTGCCGTCGGCTGCTGATAAAGCTACTGAAAGGCCTGTCAAATCCAGCGGGCCATTAAGAATCTTTGCGTAATTTGTATCCTGAGCGTTCGGGGAACTTATTTTGCTGAAATCGTCGAATATCATAAAATCCGCTCCAAGATACTGCGAGACCGGGAGATGACGCGAGTTGAACTCATTTATAAGATCAGAGTATGATCTTGACGTAGTGACGTAGACTACCGGTGTTTTTGAGGAAAGCGCAGAAGAAACGAGCTTGTATAAAAATTCCTCTTTGCCGCTTTCCTTGTTCCCAATCAAAGAATATATTTTTTGCATTTCAAGTCCGCCGGCTGCTTCATCGAATGATTTGAAACCAGCTTTTATCGCTGCCATACCTACACTAATCTTACCTTTTTGGACTTTACCCCTAGGATTGCCCCATCAACGTATATGGAAACGTCAACGGTTATTTCCTTCTCGGCTTTTGAGAAAACGATTTCTTCTTTTATTTCCTTTTCCGCTGCGATGCTTATAAAAGGAAACAGATAATTTGACAGGCTAACGAAAAGTTCTTTCTTTCCGCCCTTTTTCAGTATTATCGATATGTTGTCATACATATCGTCTCTTTCGACGAGTTTAAAGTGGTCGGTGTCTATTATTATGTCTTTTATACTGTCGTGTGGCAAGCCCATGAGGTCGTCTATTATCCCCTTTATGTCTTCATCTACTCCGAATTTCTTCGAGACGGATTTTTGCACTCCGTCCGAAACGAACTCCATCGTTAATTCAATCGGGCTCATTAGATACAGCCTTACCAGTATATTGTATATCTTGTACAAGTGAAGCCTCATTGGATGCTGGACCTTAAGATTTATCGCACCGTTTGAGTACTCCATGGATATGTCAAGTTTCTTCGACGCAATAAGCGGCTTTATCTTAGAAAGCTCAGCGTTGTCATCGTAGAATCCTTTCAACTCATTTACTGCCTCAAATACGTCTATATCCATGTATAGTTATGTAATTCACTGAATTTAAGTTTTATATTCTAGTATTAACCTGCACACGCACCAGTCGCATGGCTAGCTGGAGCGTAAAGTGCAGTTTCGTTTGGATCAATAGAGAATCCCCCGCCTGAAAGAGACCTTATTATAGCAACATAGCCGGCGCACCCCGTGCTCAGGTTAAACCACGTGGATACGTTTTCGCCCTCTACTTGCATAACGTAGTTGTTAAGCTGTCCAGAAGAATAGAACTGGGCGTACTGGCTGTCCGTCATAACGACAAATTCCGTCGGGACGTTGGTCTTATACTGCATATGTACTTTAAAAGTATCGGGTATGGTGATAAAGGCATAACCGCCTGCCAGCTGCGAGGTGTTCTGATTCCATATGGACAGAAGAGGGTCATTGCCCAAAAATCTGAAATCCAGGGGGAATATCCTGTCATTTGATATACCTATGCTCGAATTAGGGTAAAAAGATGATACTCCGCCGTTTATTAGAATAGTGCTGACATTATTAGAAACGCAGTATGGCCTGCTTCCGTTGACTACAAGCGTAGCCGAGCCGGGGCATGTGTTTATAACAGCTATATGGTGCTGAAAAGCGTAGAATACTCCGATTACTACCAAGATAAAGACCAATATGCTTAATCCTTTAAAGGCTGTGCCGGCGATTGACATGATTATTAAAGCAAGTCAGGGTATAAAAAAGTTAGCACTCGACGTTAAAATCAGCTGCAGGCCTGATACCCAGGCACACCAACATCTGGACTGTTCGGTCCCACGACTATGGTACCATTATTGAGCGCACAGGTTGTACCAGTATTTCCAAGGCTACTATTATAACAATGATAATCCGGTATCGAATTTACTGTAGCTGAATAACTGCACCACAAAACAGGAGAATTCGCGCTGGCGGCATCTACGCAAGAAGCACTACACACCGCCTCGAATGATGAAAGACTGTTAGGAGAAACAGGTGCTAGGCCTTTGAACCCGCCAAGTATGAAAGTTATGAAAAGAACTAGTATAAGAAGACCGATAGCTATCAAGATTATTGTATTAATCGGCAGTCCCTGCCCTTTTCTGTTCATCATATTCATAGTAAATTATAGTATTTAAACTTTAATACATAGACGGCATTCCAAGCCCGCACATTTAATAATGCTATCTGTATAACTACAGAATCTCCTTCTTTATCAAGTCTAAATATTCACGTACTTTTCCGCATTCTTGATAATAGCATATACAAGCTGTCGCTAGGCCTATCTTGGCGGGGATATCAGTGATACCATCTTTGCGTTAAAGTTCTTTGCCTGGGTTAAGATATTGTCAACCTCTGCTCCCTTGAGTTCTACTTTATCCCCATGTAACAGTTTCCGGCCGATTTCGTATATTCCGTTGAAGATGTCGACTTCCGCCCTGCTTATAGTTTTTTTGCCCGATTCCTTTTCCAGCATTCCGCTCAAAAATTCTGGTGAGGGCGG
>JAMCRB010000004.1 GCA_023380435.1 Candidatus Parvarchaeota archaeon
TAAAGGACAAAAAAGATCTGCCAGAGACGTTCGTAGTATCGCATAAGATAGATCCTTTCATGAGAGTAAAGATGCAGGCAGCCATACAGCAGCATATTGACTCTTCGATATCTTCCACTGTGAATCTGGCTCCGTCTGCGACAATAGACGATGTCAACAAGATTTACTTCTATGCATGGGAGCTCGGGTGCAAGTCGATAACTGTTTACAGAGAGGGCTCGAAAGAGGACATATTGACATCAATGGACGAGCCTAAGACGGTCGCTCCAGAAAAAGTAGAGGAGCGTCCTTACATAATGCACGGAGTCACACTAAAAATGCCGACTTCACAAGGGAGTATGTACCTTGTTATAAACAAAAACAATACCGACCAGATAAAGGAAGTATTCATAGACATGGGCAGATCTGGAGAAGTCGAAAAAAGCTACACTGAGGCAATAGGCAGGCTGGTAAGCATATACCTGCAAGCTGGCGGCAGCATAGACAGGATAATAAAAACATTAAAAGGCATAAAGGGCGGAGAATCCGTTTGGTTTAACGGTATACAGATCTTCTCCATACCAGATGCAGTTGCGAAGGGCATAGAGATAGTTTCAAAGAAAAGGGAGAAAGAATCCTTTGGGTCGACTCTTCATGGAGTAATGGAAGAATCACCAGGACAGGGTTCAGTAGCGCATGTTTGTCCAAAATGCGGCGAGCAGACTTTGATTTACGAAAATGGCTGTTACATATGCAAAACATGCGGATATACGAAATGCGAATAAAACGCAACCCAGTAAACTTTAAATAGTAGTTCGCTTCTTTGGATTTGATGGATAAAGTTAGGTATTTAGATGAAAAGGACAAAGCAAATGCAAGGGCTATAGACTCGTGCACTGAAAAACCGGAGGCAGCTTTTGAACTGTCCCAAATCCTATGTAATTACAAAATCAACACAAACGATATGCATACATTGGAGGACGCTATTTTAACAACGTCGGTTCCATGCAAAATCGATAGAGTAAGCAAAACGCCTGAAGCACCCCGACTTAATTTATACAGGCTATCAAAATTTGATCTGAATCAATTGGATAGCGGCGAATTTCCTTCCAATGTCATCGGCTATTATGCTTTGACAAGCGACACTCGCCTGCTTAACAGAACAATTGGCACGAAACTCGAGGATTTTGTTTATGATTACTTCTTGTCGATAGGGGCCGCATACTCAGTAAGATATTATAACTCAATGCGATTTTTGAAGCTGTTTGGGGACCCTATAGCCAGGGACATGGCGAAGTTCGCAAGGCCAAGCCTTCAGGGGATTTTTATCTTTCATAATCTTTGGTATGAGGATGGGATTCTGCTGCCAAAGGAATCGCTTATAGCAGCCGACTATTCGAAGGACAAAACGGAGATAAATTCTGCGCATTCGATTGAAGTGGATGACAGTTTATCAAAAGAACTCAAAGTTAGGCTCTCTGACCCGACTCTAGAAAAGTATTAAAATGAAAATATTCATAGAGATAGATGGAAATAAAGGTTTTGGAAAAAAGTGATTCTTCTATAAAGTTTAGGGTATCCGGCGGTTCGCAGTCAATTCTGAACTTCATAAAGGAAGAAGCTGACTCTGTAGAGGGCGTAACTTTTGCAGGATTTGTGATGGAGCACCCTCTTGAGAAATCCTCGGTTTTTGTTTTAAAAACAGAGTCGAAGAATGCAGAGAAGACACTGAAAAAGATAATAGAAAAGACCCAAGACGACCTGAAAACCGCAAAAAAAGAGATATCTAACGCGTTTTAGTAACATTTATGAAAAAAGGCGGGCTTCGCCTTAAGGACAACTTGAGGCTTCTATTTTCGGGAAACAGCTGGGTTTCCATAGTCTTCTACATACTGATCTTCTATTTACTGATATTCTACGTGATCATGCCTTCATTGTATCTGTTCACTCCGGTAAGCGACATCAGCGCGGTTGTATCTGGCAGCATGGTCCATTCATACCCCGCAATACAGATTACTTACTATGACTGGCTGAGCTCACATGGCTTTAATTCATCTGTTATAAAAACATGGCCTTTTCAGAACGGAATACCTATAGGTTCGATTGCAATCGCATACAAGACACCTGCGTCCAGTATAAAGGTAGGGGATGTCATAATCTACTATACGTCTTACGACGGCCTGGATGAGGATATAATACACAGGGTCGTGAATGAGACTGTGATAAACGGTACATATTATTATACGACTAAGGGAGACGCGAATCCTTACTCTCTGCCTTTTGAGTACAACGTCCCTTACTCGGATGTCGTAGGCGTCGTGAAAAATGTAATTCCATATTTAGGATATCCCAAGTATTTTGTCTATCTCCTTTCAAAGAGCATTTAAGGCATTCTTTGGTCACAAGCCATAAGAAAGCAATTTATTTAACCAGTTTCAATGGATATCATGAAAAAAGTGCTGGCTCTAACTGGAATGCCCGGATCAGGTAAATCTACTGCATCAGAAACTCTCGCAGGACTTGGGCTGCCGGTAGTGAGCATGGGAAACGCGGTTAGGTCCGAAATGAGAAAACAGGGAATAGAAATAAACGATTCAAACCTCAGAGATTTTGCGGCAAAATCACGTGAAAAATACGGACCAGACTATGTTATAAAACTGGTGAGCTCAGAGCTTGAAAATGCGTTTGTTTCGAGCGATTCTGTCGTTTTGGATGGCGCAAGGAACATAGCCGAGATAGATTTCTTAAAGAAGGCAAACTATAATGTATACCTGGCAGCAATAGTAGCAGACAAGAGCACAAGATACGATAGGATGCTTAAAAGACACAATAAAAGCGACTCCGACTCAGTGGAAGGTCTTGTAGCCAGAGACGCAAAAGAGCTTGGGTTCGGGGTTTCGGAGTTGATCGCGCTTTCAGATTACTACATTGTGAATAATTACGATGCTGTGGAAGAATTCAAGAATTCACTGGTAAGCCTGTGCAAAAAACTAGATATAGTCTAGGACAGCCGTATTACGTACTTTCCGGCATCCTCTGATACCTTTTGATTTGAACTGACTTTGCCGTCACCTATAACAATTTTCACCTGTTTGCCTCCAAGAGCCAGCCGCCTTGTGGCTTTAAGGTCATCAGCAGGTTTCCTTATTTCTATTTCTCCTTTGATTGCATTTACTTTTATTCCCAGCAAAAATCTGTCGATAATAAATGGTATTAGCCCGATTGACCATAACTGAGAAGGACAACCCTTGGGCGCGCCGTCAGGCTGTATTATCTCGTTTATCCTTGATGAACATTGTAGGTCAAAATTATCCTTTTCAAGAACCTGGATGCATCTGTCGCCTAACCCGTAATCTCCTATTTTATATGCAGAGCCCGCAAGCATTGCAGTCAGGAAAGGCCATATCGCCCCATTGTGGTAGCCTTTCGGATCAAATGAAGGATCTTTTTGGGAAACAGACTGGAGCCCATGCGCATTCAGAAGGTTTGTGGATAGGTTAGTTACTATAAAAACATCCTCTTCAGTATCGACCGCATTGTAAAAAGGCAGGAAAACTTGATTTGCACTGTTTATGTCTTTTTTGGCCTGATCGGAATAGTACCCGTCTCTTTTGTATCTGTTCAGGTTCTCTTTTATAAGCAGGCTGGTCTTTATCAGCTCGCTGTCCTCTGAGCCGAGAAGTTTCATAAGTCCCGCAGCCCTTCTAAATGCTTCTGCCCAGAGCGCCTGTATCTCGACCGAAAATTCTCTCTCGCGGCTGTCCATCCATGTGGATCTGCCGGCGTCTCTTACCAGCCCGTCAAGTATTTTATCTTTACCCAGATCTAAAAGCATCGTTAATTTATCTTTAATCTCGTCTAAAATTTTAGAATCTCCAGTGCTTATGATGTATTCGTATAGGCAGATTATAAAGAGGGCCGGTGCATCGGTAGGAAAGTAATCCTCGCCGATAATTGCAGGTATGCCCGACTTTGATATGCTTTTAGATATATTCAGAAGAACGCTCTTTACAAACTGAAAGTTGTTAAGCGAAAGAAACGACGGAAGCACAAGAAGAGCATCTCTGGCCCAGAATTCGTTGAAATACGGAAACCCTGCATATACCTCAGCGTCGTTGAAATTGGAATATGAGTATAGCGCATCCACCACAGATCTTATGAATTCCTTCTTTATTACACCAACCTCGCCAATCGATTCCGCTATAAGGTCCAGTAATTCTGAATATCCTTTTGTGTATGTATCCCTGTTCTTTATAGTCTTGTAGATTGTCTCCTGGTCGATATCTTCTACAGAGAATATAAAATTTATACTCTCGCCAGGCTTTAAGCCGGCTTTTATGACTCCCGGGACATATTT
Organism: Candidatus Parvarchaeota archaeon; assembly: GCA_023380435.1. Classification (GTDB taxonomy): domain Archaea; phylum Nanobdellota; class Nanobdellia; order Parvarchaeales; family Parvarchaeaceae; genus Parvarchaeum. The sequence continues at coordinate 4,337 of JAMCRB010000004.1, forward strand.
GTTCTGCACTGCGCCGTCGTCAAGGTATTTTGTAAAACCCTTTTCAATAGCGTACTTTCCAGGGGAGTGCAGGCCGTAATATTCGTTTTTTTCAAATTCTCCCCTGTCAAAAAATATGTATGCTTTATCAGAGCCGAATTCAGCTTCTATATGTCCTCTTTCGGCCTTCAGCTGGTATCTTTTAGCAGGGGAATAATTATCGTTTCGTTTCCTTATGTTTATGCCTGGCTCCATCTCGAGGTTCGTCTCAAAGTCTGAAGATATCGTTACAAGCACTCTGTCATCAAAGCAGCTGACACTCTCTTTAACAACCCCGTTTTTTAACTGGAACTCGAGATAAGCCGACTGTGAATTATAATACTCAAACTTTTTAATGTTTACTGAAGAGGCCCCCTCGCCGTCAAATCTAAACGCAAAATAATCAAAATATTTCTTGCTTTTTTTCCAGATCCCGCACCATTTGGAGCCGAACTCGCTGTCGTTAAATCTGAACAGGAAAAGCCCGTTCTTCGAAAGCACATGAACCTTGTTGTCCATCTGTTCTATTATTATCCCTTATTTTTAACTTTATCTACCCGCGTATAGAAAGATTTAAATAGGAAGATATCATTCAGTTCCCTATGATTATAAATTATTTAATAGACAAGATTGAAGCCACCAGGGATGATAATATACCTCCGGAAACGCAGGTCGGAATATCCAACAATATAACCGTAACCGACGTTGAGCAGGACCAGAAATTCAAGATTTTAAAGTTCAAGTTTAAATTTGACGCAGTTTTTACCGGCAATGACACCGAACTTGGAAAGATAGTCATACAGGGTTTCGTTGTTTATACCGGCGGAGATTTAGACAAGATTTACAAGACTTGGGAAGAGTCCAAGAAAATAGACCCATCTGTAGCTGAAGAGATACTTCAGGCCAGCTTAAACGTCAGCATACTGGAGGCAATGTCAATAGCTAAGATGATACAGCTTCCATCGATTTTACCTCTGCCAAAAGTCTCAACAAATGCACCGTCTGAAACGGGCGAAGAAGAGCAACCACACAAGAAAGGAAGTAAAAAGTAGAAATTTTGACTTTTTTCAAAATTGCTGTGACTGACAATTATGGACGAGAATAAAAACGAATCGAATGCCGCACCAAGTGGGAATGACACCGCAAATACACAGCAGGAAGATTATAAATCGAAATATTTATATTTATTGGCAGAAGTAGAAAATTATAAAAAAGCGAAGGATAAGGAGATAAGAGAATATATAAACTTTTCGAACGTTCACCTGATTATGGACATACTCAAAGTGTTAGATGACTTCGACAGCGTTATAAAAGCCGGCCAGGATGAGAAAGTAAATTCGCTTTACAAATCACTTATGACGGTTTTGAGTGCATACGGATTGGAGAAGCTAAACGTAGTCGGATTGGATTACACACCCGAGATTGCAGAATCCATAGTCACTGAAAAATCAGACAAGCCATCAGGCAAGATACTGGAAGAAATACAGCCGGGCTATAAGCTGAACGGAAAAATAATAAGGTATCCTAAGGTGAAAGTATCGTTATGACCGAAAAAGAGAAAATAATAGGGATAGATCTGGGGACCACGAACTCTGAAGCCGCCGTTGTAATAGGCGGAAAACCATCTGTAATACCGAGCGCGGAGGGTGCAACGGTCGCGGGTAAAATGTTCCCGTCTGTCGTAGCATTCACAAAGACCGGCGAGGTACTAGTAGGCGAGCCGGCAAAAAGGCAGGCTGTTTCAAACCCTCAGAACACGATTTTCGCAGCGAAGCGCAAAATGGGCTCTGATTTCAAGTACAATATAGCCGGTAAGACGTATTCCCCGCAGCAGATTTCTGCTTTCATACTGCAGAAGATAAAGAAAGACGCGGAGAGCTTCCTTGGTACAAAAGTCAGCAAAGCTGTAATAACCGTACCTGCATACTTTGATGACAACCAAAGGCAGGCTACGAAAGACGCGGGTCAGATTGCAGGTCTGGAAGTAGTCAGGATAATAAATGAGCCGACCGCGGCAGCCATGGCTTACGGCTTGGACAAAGTCAATGAGGCAAAGATCCTGGTTTTCGACTTGGGCGGCGGCACCCTCGACGTCACGTTGATGGAATTGAGCGGAGGAACGTTTGAAGTTCTTGCGACTTCTGGCGACGTCAAACTTGGCGGGGTCGACATGGACGAAGCCATAATAAATTACATAGTCGACGATTTCAAGTCGCGCGAAAGCCTGGACCTAAGGAACGATAAAGTAGCAATGCAGAGGATAAAAGACGCCGCAGAGAAGGCAAAGATCGAATTGTCCACCGTCTTG
>JAMCRB010000005.1 GCA_023380435.1 Candidatus Parvarchaeota archaeon
TATCCCGCTACCCTGTTTTCCCCCAGTCATTAAACTCGTTGGACGTCAGACTTTTCAAATCAGTAGCCATTCAATATCACCTTTTTCTCTCCTTTGATAACTTTGTCCAGGGCTTCTGCAACTTCGTCGTACCTTACAAGTCTGCCGTTATATTTCAGTATCTCGTTCGGTATAACAAAACCGGTTACCGATGCTATGTGCTGCTTTAACTGCGCACTTATGTTCTCCTCTAAAACTGCAGTGTTCTTTGCTTTCTTTAAAAAGTCCAGTATCTCACCTGGCAGTGGGTGTATCAATTTTACCTGCAACATGGCAATGTTCTTCCCTTTTATGGCCTCTTCCAGCGCGGCACATGGGCTGCCCCAGCTAACGACAAGCAGGTCTGAGCCAGCAGGATCTCCTATGATCTTAAACTTTTCCTCCGGTTTGAGTTCTTTTAGAATCTTCTCGTATTTTCCGTTCCTTTTCTCCATCATTTTTATTCTGTTATTAGGATCCTCAGAGACGTGTCCCCATTCGTCATGCTCATCGCCCGTGAGCCAGAAAATCGCGTTTGGATTGCCGGGTATTATTCTTTCTGATATGTTGTCATCGGTGAATTTGAATCTTTTATAAGCAGCGTCTACCTTGTCTACTAATTTTCCCCTGTTCACTTTGTAATTTTTTTGTATGTCTGATATCATCTTACGGTCCACGTTCATGGAACCCTGGGATATAGCCTTCTCACTCAGTATTATGACCGGCACCTGGTATACCTCAGCGTAGTTGAAAGCGTCTGCCGTCATCTTTATACTCTCCTCGACGTCGCCAGGCGCTATTACTATTCTGCCAAAATCCCCATGGCCCTGGTGTACAGCAAACATCAGGTCTCCCTGTTCTGTTCTCGTCGGTTGGCCGGTAGCAGGTGCGCCCCTTTGGTGATCTACCAAGACTATCGGAATCTCATTCATCCCGGCCCAAGTCACAGTTTCAGCCATGAGTGACATGCCCGGACCAGAAGTAGAGCTTGAAGCCCTTACGCCCGCCAGCGTGGCGCCTGCAGTCATAGCAAGAACTGCCAGTTCGCTTTCCGGTTGTATGACCCTTATCCCGAGCTCGGGATGAGATTCCAAAAAAACGCTCTCATCGCTTGCCGGAGTTATTGGATAATAAATTTGCATCTTACAACCAGCTATAGCTTTACCGATAGCGGTTGAAGTAAATCCTTCCATGTAAAGCTGCTGTTCTCCATTGCCGGTATCAAGCTTTACCACCGGGCTTATCCCCTTGCCTTTTATATGGCTTATCGTCTCCTTAGCAAGCGTTTCATTCCTTCCTTTCAAGTATTCTATGGTCTCCTCGGAAACAGAAACATCCAAATCGACGACCGTCTTCGGCTTCTTGACGAATTCCGTTTTTATGGCTTCGGCTATCGATTCTTCGTCCAATCCAAGCAAATAGCACGAGGCAGTCACGCATACTATATTTTTTGCTATTACGACCTCGCTTGTCGGTTTATTGAATTTTTTTGCGACGTTTGAGATTATAGAATCAAAATCTATGTCGAGTATGTTTATATCCTTTCTGTCTATTTTGGTTTTGTCCAGCTTGCTGTCAACTATTATGTATCCTCCTTCTTTTATGTCGCGCACGTGTCCTTCCTGTACAACTTCGCCTCTTTCGTTCTTTTCGCCTAAAACCGATTCGTTATCAAAAAATATGGCCATGTCGACTTTACTCGGGATAGAGGATATCTTTTTGTCCGAGACCCTGACTGTAAAGAAGCTGTGCATCCCTTTTATGTTAGAAAAATACTCGCGGTATCCATAGACACTGTAACCGAATTTTATCATGACTCTTGAAAAAAGGCTCAATGCTGCGTCTATTCCGCTACCCTGTTTTCCACCAGTCATCCAGTTCAAATCAACCATTTTAAACAACTCTTGAATCAGAGGTTTTCGCTAAGCCATTTGGTAAGCTGATCTTTCTGCATTGCGCCCACAAAACTTGCCTTTACCTCGCCTTTTTCCACCAACAGCGTTGTCGGTATCGCCTCTACGCTGTATTTTGCAGCGATTTCCTGGTTTTCGTCGACGTTGATTTTTACCATAGTCAACTTATCCTTCATTTTCTCAGAGACCTCTTCTATCACCGGAGAATACCATCTGCATGGCATGCACCAGGGTGCCCATAGGTCTACGAGAACGGGTTTTTCGGACTTTAGGACGTCTTTTTCGAATTGTTCTGTGCCATTTATGTCTACCATGCTTCTTATATTACTGTGATATATTTAACCTTTTCGCTATATTTCGTCTATTGCGGCTGCATAACGGTTAAATACTTCCTTCCTTCTAAGGTATTTAGAATCACATAGCTATATGACAAACAAGCTAAAAGACATGCTTTCAGGGAGCGATGACAGAGTAAAAAAAGGCCTCTATACGCTCTTGTCCCATATCGACAGCGAGCCTAAAGGCCAGTATGAAAATAAGTTCCAGAAATACGTCCTAAAGCTAAAAGAGGCCGCCTCTTCCTACAAGAAAAGTGTTGCTGAACACTTCCATAATGCACGGTTTTACATAGCATCCGCGTCTAGCCTCTCTATAGGTATAGCAAATTGGAGCAAGGATTTCGCTGTTAACAGTACCGTAATAGCGCCGCTGTTAAATCACGATTATTCATATTCTGGGGTTGAATGGTATCTGCTTGCCATGGGGCAGGAGGCGGCTACTATGGGGTTATTAGTCTCTACTGCAAAGAATAAGAAGACTGTAGGAAAGCTGGCCCTGCTCTATGAGGGAGCGAGTTTTGCAAATTTCTCCCTGTATAAGCTGGAGACTATGGGAGCGCTTCCCATCTCTACATATGGGATGATCTGGAACAGCCTATTTTTCTTTTTCCAGATACCCTTATACTTTGCAATTCTGAGATATTATATCGGATCAGATAAAAAGGATACAAAACCCTCAAAAGAAAATATATAAGCACGTAAATCATATCTTTATCATAAAAAAAGCAAGTGTTTGGCGTTCACTTTATTCGGAAACGGATAATTACGCCGCTGGTGTATTATGGCAAAGGTTACAGTTACAATATGTGATGTATGCAAGCAGAAAATAGCTACAAAGACATGCCCTGTTTGCGGAAGAGACCTGTGTGAAGCAGATACAAAATCATTTTCAGTTGATGTCGGCCTAAGATTCGGTCAGAGGACGGAGATATATCATGGTTACATGTGCGAAGACGACTACAAAAAACTGGACCAGAACCTCGGACATACGCTTGGCAAGATCGGCGAAAAACTAAAGGCTGAAATCGACGGCGTAGTAAAGGACAGCGTAAGCAGCTGAAGTCCGGATTCCTAGTCTTATAACTGGTCATCCAGAAGCAGCTTTGTTCGCCGCTGCAAATCGGCTACTAAAAATACTTATAAAGATAACGCGACATAATCATTAAATCCCTGCGTAGCCCAATGGTAGAGCGACCGGCTGTAGAATTGCCAAGTGCTGTTTTTCAGTGCGATGAAGATTTTCAGCTGCGGACACCGGTAGGTTGCGGGTTCGAGTCCGGCCGCAGGGATCCTCTTTTATAATGGATTGACTTAATCCGATTCCACGTAGGCCAGTAAAAGAGCTACCTGCTTATGAAAATAAAGGCGTTTTTGCTCTTTTCGTCCATTCTGCAGAAACCAAACCTCTCAAATTGCACTATCTGCCCTTCTTCTATCCCTTCAGCCATTTTTTCTGCTATCCCGTTTATTTCAGTAAGGCTTTTTTCATTGAAATTGCCGTCTTCATTCAAAAGGTTGCCTACTTTAGTAACTTTCACAGGGATGTTCTGCTCTGTCACCCACTGGATTATTTTTTCTCCCTGCTGATGTTCTTTGCTGTGCATCCTGCAGGTTATAAGCTCATCCTCCTTGTCTACGATCTCGATGCTGTAAAGCTCTTTCAGCCTGAATGTATCGCCAACGTCCAGTGAAACTACATCAGATTTGTCTATGAAGAAAGTGCCGTTTGTCTGTATCTCCCTATACCCTATGTCATTGGATGGATGGAAGGGCAGTCTGACTTTTTCAGCTGCCGCATCCTGCACTACAAGCTTTATCGGATTCGGAACAAAGAAGAACCTTTTTGCGTCGTTGTCTATTATCCTGCGGTTGAAAGTGAATAGCATGTCCAAGCTGTATTCGTGTTCTGAAACGGAATAGCCCACTTCCTCGACAAAATCTCTTATTGCTTCCGGTCTTATACCCCTCCTTTTCATAGAGGAGATTGTCGCCAGCCTGATGTCATGCCAGTCTTTTATGCGTCCCTGTTTTATCAATTCCCTAACTTTACGCTTTGAAGTCAGCGTGCCCTGGAAATTGAACCTGCTGTATTGTATAACGCTCGGTTTTCTGAATCCCAGTGTCTTCCTTAGAGTATTCTGCAGGTTTGCCTTGAATTCATTGCTTCTTAATATGTGGGTAACCCCGCATAGCTCGTCTTCTATAACGCTTGCAAAATCGTAAAGCGGCCATAGGTTGTACGGTTTGTAGTCGGTTTTTATCACCCGCATTATGTTTGGATCCCGCAAAGACGCATCTTTGCTCTTCATGTCGCCCTTAAACCTCAAAGTCATCTCGCCGGTCTCAGCTTTCCCGTCTTTAGATTTTTTCCATATTGACATGTTTTCGTCGATGGAGTTGTTCCTGTGCTGGCATTCCTTTTCCAGGTTTCTATTTTTCTTTATTTCCTCCGAAGAGCAAGCGCATGCATAAGCTTTCCCCTCCTTTATCAGGCTCTCAGCAAACCCGTAGATTTTATCCATGTCTTCGCTTATGAATTTCTTTTGGTCCCATTCTATACCCAGCCACTTTATCCCTTCCTCAAAATTTCGGACAAATTCTTCTTTTACGAGGTTCGGATTCGTGTCCTCAAATCTCAGCCAAAGCTTCCCGTTGTATTTCTTCTTGTAAAGATAATTTATCATAAAAGAGATCATATGGCCAAGATGCATGAAGCCGGATGGCTCAGGCGGGAGCCTAAGAACCACTCCATTGCCGGTGTCTGGCAGGTCCTTTAGGCCAGTTTTTTCCTCTTTTTTCGCTTTTGTCTCGACTCCGCTGGATGCCGCTTCTTTTTCCAGTTCAGCAAGGCTTTTTGAGTTTATGTCGGAGATTACAGTATCAATCCTTTCCTTCAGAGATTTTGGGTCCTTCAAGAGCGATTTGTCCGCGCCGATTGCGGCCGAGAAGACCGAGCCGGGGCTGGCTTTTCCGCCATGGGCCAGGGCATTTTTTAACGCAATCCTCCTTATTTCATCATCCATGAATACAGTAGTGCTTTTCCGCTCTTATAATTATGCAGTTGTGCCAAAACACGCTTAAAATGGCCCAGAGACAAGTTTTTAAAGCATTACGTAATCATATAATAATAAGAGGTGATAAAATGGCAGACTTTATAAGGAAGAGTATAGTCAAGGCCGAGGTCAAGAAAGTCGGTAAGGACATGAGATGCCCTGACGAGACCATAGAGGGCCTGGATAAAGTTGTGAAGGAGCTCATCTCCAAGGCAGTTGGAAGAGCAAAGGCCGACGGTAGAAAGACCGTAAGGGCGCACGACTTCTAAATAAGTTTTGTATTTTTTTATTTTTGTTTTTTAGTTATGTAACATTTTTATACGTTAATCTCCATAAACTAACATGATAAGCGTACCTCTGATTCTTGGTATAGCCATAATAATTGTAGCGGTTATAACCTTCATAAGGATAATAAAGCAAGTCCTTGAGGGCGCAGTAATAATAATCCTGATAGTCATAGGCAGTTTCCTGATATACCATTCTGTACCGATAATAGGCGTTCCAAACTTTCACATACCAATAAACCTTGGACCAAACATACTTGGCGTATCGCCCGGCATAGACAACACAACCAACATCGCAATATTCAATGCCAATGCGATTTCTATAAACTCTTTCTCCATAACGATAAACAACAAATCAGTTGCAGTCCTAAACCCCACCATGACCATACCTGCTACAAAATTCGGGGTCATAGTAGTGAATTCTACCGCCCAGGGCAGGATTGTTCTGAAGGCCTCAAGTAGCGTACTGGGCTTCAAACTCTCCACGCTGTCTGCAACTTATAATTATACGTGAGTACGGCTGTAAGAATCAGTTTATGTATTCGTCTATTGGAAGGTTTCTGTCAGGATAAAGTGCTTGATACAGATTCAAAAAGAAGTCTATAAATTTTTCGCCATAATTCTTTGGACTTTCACAGTTTATGTATAAAATTGAAATTTTCCTGTCCTTTGGGTAAAATCCTGTTTTTATGAAGCTATTCTCGAGAATGCTATAACTGAAAGGATCGAATAATTTATTGATATAACTGTGCTTTTCTGA
>JAMCRB010000006.1:0-2542 GCA_023380435.1 Candidatus Parvarchaeota archaeon
CTGTCTGAAATCGGCCTGGATTTTAAAGACAAGACGGATGAGCAGAAGGAAATACAGGTGTCCGCATTCAGGAAGATACTCGAACTAGCGGAGAAACACAGAAAAGTCTGCATAATCCACAGCCGAAAATCTATGGGCGTACTAACAGAAATCTTGAATAGCTTCAGAATAAAAGCTATAATCCATAATTTTGAAGGAAACTCGGCCGACTACAATAGATGCGTAGAATACGGGGCAGGCATAAGCGTATCGACAGGTTTTATCAGATTCAAGAAAGACAGCCTTCTCAGGAAGATGGACATCAATTTTCTCTTCACTGAAACAGACTCTCCGGTTTTGAGTCCCGATGATAAGATAAACACGCCCTTAAATATCCCTAAAATATTAAAGTACATAGCGGATATAAGGAATATGGATCAAAACGAGATAAAAGATGCGGTTTCCCTGAATTTCGAGAGGTTTTTCCATGCTTAAATTCACTTTTTTAGGGACCTCATCAGCCGTACCCACAAAAACACGCAATCATCCTTCGATTTATCTTGAATTTGACGGCAACAGAGTATTGCTCGACTGCGGCGAAGGGACCCAGAGGCAGATAAGAAAAGCAGGCCTGAGCCCTTCTGTAAGCGACATTTTTTTAACGCACTGGCACGGAGATCACTCACTGGGCGTCGGGGGCATGATACACAATCTTAATATGATCGGTCAGGACTCTATAAGATTGTACGGTCCTGCCGGCACGAATTCCAGCGTCAAGAGCCTCATCTCCGCCTATAGATTCGACATGAGGATAAAAGTTTTTACAAAGTCACTTGATGCGAAGAAAGAGACAAAAATAGCGACGATAGGAAATTATGATTTTTTTGCGATAAACGTAAAGCACACTGTGAAATGCCTGTCATACAAAATAAAGGAGAAAGACAGCATAAACATAGACTCCGATAAGCTGAAGAAGTATGGCATAAAGCCTGGACCGGCCCTGAAGAAACTGAAGGAAGGCAAGGACGCCATAATAGACGGCATAAAGATACGTGCGAGGGACGTAACTTACATAAAGAAAGGCAGGACTTTGGTGTATATGACCGACCTTGTATATGAAGACCGGCTTTTGAAGTTTGTAAAGGGCGCAGACGTACTGATAATCGAATCGACGCTTCATTCGGACTTGCAGTCCAAAGCCGGAAAGTTTATGCACCTTACAGTCAACGACGCGGTGAAAATCGGTAAAAAAGCGGAAGTAAAAAAGATTTTCCTGGTACATACAAGCCAGAGATATGAAGGCCAAACGTCCATCGAGGATGACATGAAAAAACAGGTAGCCGCACTTAGATACAAGGGGGAAGCGGCCCTTCCGAATGACCTAGACGGCTTCCTGCTTTAGGCACTATGCATAAGCTATTTTCATTACAAGGGTAAGATATTTAAACTAAGTTGTCTTAATCATAAAGATAATATGAATTCGTTATCTGTCAGTGTTATAGGACCGTATAAATCCGGCAAATCTTCCCTTGTAAACAAACTTCAGCAAAGGAAGGGGATGGAAGGAGACGTATCTTTTTATTCTTTCAAATACGCAGGCAAGAACATAACCCTGATAGATACTCCTGGTGACATGGACGCGCCTCTGATAATAGCGTCGGTCCTAAGCATCTCTGATGCAGCGATTCTGTGCATATCTCCGGACATAGGCCTAAATTTTCAGGTCGGAGAACTGGTAGTGATGGCCGATGCATTCGGTCTAAAACAGGGCCTGATATGCATAACCAAATCAGATATCTCTACTGCATCTGACGTAGATAAACTAAAAACTGGTCTTTCTTCGCTTCTTAAAGGCACTTCTCTGGAAGGCTTCGAAGTGATAAGCGTGGACATAAACAGCGACCAAATAATAGCAGACATCAGGGCGAAGGTGTCCGCTTTTGCCTATGACTCCTCTAAAATATCAAAACCGTTTAAATTTTTAGTTGACCATGCGTTTGAGTCAAAAGGCATGTCAGTGGCAGTGGGTTTCCTGCTTTCAGGCAAAATTTCAGCACATACTGACGGAGAGATCGCTCCGGCCCCCTTCACAAAGGACATATCGATAAATTCACTGCAGATAAACCAGGAGGACGTTGTATCAGCGGAAGCTGGCGACAGAATCGGCGTCGCGATAAAGGGCATATGGCCTTGGGACCTTCCAAGGGGCGTGGAAATAAGGCAGAAAGGCGGTTTTAGGGACGTAAAATCAGGCAGACTGACCGCAAAGCTGATAAAACTTTACAAGCAGCCAATACGCGACGGAATAAAGCTCAACCTAATAGTTAACTGGCAGAACGTAGTCGTGACTTTGAGCGACGTCAAAGTCGATGGAGAAACTTTGAGCGCTTCTTTTGAAGCCGATAAGAACTTCTGCTTTGATTCATTTGATAAAATCTTGCTTATGAACAAAGACCTGCCTATACGCGTTCTTAGGATAGTAGGGAGCGTTAAGATAGATTAGACAAGAAATAATTCTTAACCGCCGGCAATTTATCCCAGTAATATGTTTTCTATTATCGGG
>JAMCRB010000006.1:3013-6504 GCA_023380435.1 Candidatus Parvarchaeota archaeon
TGTCTCTCAGCTAAAAAAGACCGTTCGGGTTTAATTATTTTAAAGAAATTTATCTTTACTCCCAATGCAAGTATGCTTTTAAGGGCTCTTGCCCCGGAGTATCTTCTTATCATCCCATCCGGCTTTAGTAATATCAGCATTTCTTCCATTTTAGATATTATCAATCTTTCACTATAAATATCTTAATCGCCGGATTCAGTTAACTTTATTAGTTACCTAAGACATCTAATCAGAAGGAATTGATATGAGATCTCCGATCTGCGCATTTTTAGGGCATGTAGACGCCGGAAAAACCAGCATAATGGACTCGGTAAGGGACACTTTCTTCGCCTATAAAGAGAGCGGGGGGCTTACTCAAAATATAGGATTGACCGAGGTGCCGACCGAAAGAATAAATGAACTTGCAGGCGACCTTTTAAAAAAGTTCAGCGTGGAAGTAAAAGTCCCCAGCATAATATTCATAGACTCTCCGGGACACGAGGCCTTCGTGACCCTAAGGGAGCGCGGTGCTTCCATAGCCGACATTGCTATATTGACCGTAGACGTTTCAGCCGGGATACAGCAGCAGACGCTTGAATCTATAGAAATACTGAAATCATACAAGACTCCTTTCATAATCGCTCTTACAAAAATCGACCGACTAAAAGGATACATACCAAAGAAAGACGTCTCATTCATAGATTTCATAAAGGCTCAGAACGAAGAATACGTTCAGAATCTCGATAAAAAAGTCTATGATCTTATATCCGACCTGTCTTTGCAGTCGCTGCAGGCCGAGAGATATGACAGAGTAAAAGACTTTACGAAGGAATTCATGATAATACCTGTCTCATCAGTAAACAACATAGGCATAAAGGACTTGATAATCATGATAATAGGCCTGAGTCAAAAATACATAGGGCTTGAAGAAGAGAAGGGCAATTATGCGTCGATAGTCGAGGAAAAGTCTTTGAAGGGTGTAGGCAAAATATACGACGCGGTCGTCTACTCGGGCACTCTAAAAGTCGGAGATTCGGTCCTGACGAGGACGTACAACGGCCTTCAGGAGGACAAGATAAAGGGCATACTGACGCTTATCCCCATGGAGGAAAGCAGGGAGAATTTCGGCAAATATGAAAGCGTTAGAGAAGTGTCAGCATCAAAGCCGGTGAGGCTGATACTACAGGAGTCAAATGCGATGATAGGCACGTCTATAGCGGCATTCTCAACTCCGCAGGAAAAAGAAGAGATAATCAGAGAGGTGTCTCAATCTTCCTCAGGATACAACGATGACAAGGCCCAGGGTATAGTCGTTTGCGCAGACTCTATAGGCAGCATAGAGGCGATAAAGAAAATAGCCGAATCAAAGGGGATAAAGGTAGGCAAGACAAAAATAGGCAGCCCGTCGAAAGAGGACATCTCGGTGGCAAAGCTTAACGGCTCGATACTTCTCTGCTTCAACACACAGTACGACAAGAAAACCGAGAGCATAGCTTCCCAGAATTCCGTTTTCATAATACAGAGCAAGTCCATCTACTCTCTTTTCGAGGAGTATGCATCCTTCTCACTGGAAAAAGCCACCAAAGATATGGATAACAAATTGAAGGGCTTTACCCTCCCCGGGAGAATCGTTTTCCTCAAAGGCAACATATTCAGGAGATCGGACCCGTGCGTTTTTGGGATAGAAGTCCTGGCTGGCGAGATAAGGCCTGGATACAATCTGATAAAATCAGACGGGACAAAGCTCGGCAGGATAGACAAGATACAAAGCGATAACGTAAACTTCGACCGTGCGACAGCAGGCCAGAAGATGGCGATAAGCGTCGACGGCGCCGTTTACGGAAGAAACCTGAGCGATGAAGACGAACTTTTTAATGACCTTAGCATAGAGGACATAATCAAGTTCGACGAAGTAAAGGATAAGTTATCCGCCGATTATTCCGAAGCGCTAGAAGCGACCAGGAAAGTCAAGAAGCTGTAGAGTTTAGGGCCAATTCTTTATCGCTTTGTCATACAGCTCAATGCTGTCGCAGGGCAGCCATTTCCCGGAGTAAACAAAGCCGTTTATCACTCCTTTTGGCGCAAGCTTCTCGAACATTGATTCTACCCTGGACTCCCCTTCTGGCAGCATTGATATGAACTTTGGGCTTAGGATGTAAATCCCCGCATTTATAAGATGCGATGACTGCTCCGTCTTTGGCTTTTCAACAAAACTTGTTATCTTGTCCCCGTCTATATTTACAACACCGAAGCTTGATGTCTTTTCCTGATTGGTCAATGCAATCGTGGCAAACGGCCTGTTTTTATTGTGCGCTTCATACATTTTTGAGAGGTCAAAATCAAATAAATTATCGCCGTTTAATACGAATACGTCATCGTGTATCATGCTCTCGCAGTTTTTTATAGCGCCCCCGGTTCCCAATGCTTTTTTCTCCTCCACGTACTTTATTTTGACCCCAAAACTATCTCCGTTTCCAAAATGTGATTTTATTTTTTCACCCAGATAACTTATAGAGATTATAATATCCTCGACTCCTGCGGATTTGAGTGCGTTGACTACATATTCAAGTATAGGCTTTCCCTTTATCGTAATCATAGGCTTCGGCGTTTCATACGTCAGCGGCCTGAGTCTGCTTCCGACTCCTCCTGCCAGTACCAGGGCGGTCTTTTTGGTGCGTCTGCTTACGCTATCTCTTATTATCTTTTCGATCATGAACGACCTGCTGCCGTATCCTTCCCTTCTAATCAGATCATCCAGATTCTTGAGGAGATTGTCATCTAATGTTATAGTCACTCTAGTTTTCATACTAAGTATTACTTTGTCATACTATTTAAACTTTATTGACTATCTTCTTTATTGCACTGTCAAAATTCGCAAGGAATGCTCTCTCATCGTATACCTTTGAGCTAAGCGCTCCTTTCCTGAGTTTTCCGTATATTTTCTTGTTTGATAGCTTGTTCATTGCAGATGCAATCTCATCTGCGTCCGCCTTCACTAGCAGGCCGTTCTTCATGTTTTTTATAAATTCTTTAGGCCCGCCCTCGTTTACCGATATTACAGGCTTTCCATATGCAAGTGATTCCAACGGCACCAGGCCGGTGTCTTCGTTTACCGCCAGGAAAAGAGTTGCATAGCATTTTTTGTAAAGGGAAGCCAGCTCTCCTCCACTTAAATTAGGTATCACTTCTATTGAGGTATCTCCAGACACAAGCCTGTTAATCTTGTCAAAATAGCCTTTATCCTCGATGAATCCGCTTAAAATAAGCCTGAAGCCCGAGTCTTTTAGTTTGGATCTTCTAAAAGCCAAAATAGCAAGCTCCTGCCTTTTGTACGGTGTGAAACGGCTGTTATATAATATTATTTTTTCCGGTTTGGCGGTTTTCTTTATACTGTTGTAGTCGACTACCGGCCCGAGTTTGAATATTCTATTGTTTTCCATTAATCCGTATTTTACAAGCCGCGTTTTTACCTCTTCGCTCAGGACAAGTGCATATTTAATATTTTTCCATGA
>JAMCRB010000007.1 GCA_023380435.1 Candidatus Parvarchaeota archaeon
CATATCAATTAATGCCAAGAAAAGACCTCCTCAGCCTGCTAAACGAGGGGTGCATTACGGATTCCGACAGAGTGCTTCTGCCTTTATTGGAAAAAAATCAAAATCTCACGCTTCTTCAATCAAAAGACATATTTGACTGGGATGAGATCGCAGGACAAGCAGAATATCTCCTCGGAAACAGGTGGCTGGATTACTCTGCTCTAAAGCGCTTCGATTCTTTCCTTGACCTTTCTCTTCTTAATGAGAATGCGATTTACAATGCAGGAGAATTCTACAATGTAAAGTCAATCCTTAAGAATAGCGTAAACGAATCCTCGAAGGACAGGGCCCCGAACCTGAAATATCTTGGCCTAGTATTAAAGGCAGGCGGCAATAGCGCGATGTCGAGCGTGAACCTGTCAAAATACAAGCTATCAAAAACAGAGCGGTACATCGAGTACCTCCATGCATCAAACCCGGTAAGCCAGCTGGCATGCGTGAAAACTGTAGTCTGCACTTTGAGAAGAAAAGACCCGGGGAAAAACAATGAGATAAAACTAATATACAGGATGAGTATAAGCGGCAACGAGGTGGTAGGCTCACGACTATACATCGGAAAATCAGACGGAAGCCGGCTTTTGGATAAAAAAATCAACAATAGAGTCGTTTCTATGATGAAGGCCATAGACTACTGGCATGATAAATTCCTGAATGAGAGTGATAGCACCGTTCAGGTCATAGGACACGAAAGAAAACCCGATTATTTCTCGCTTTACGGCTAGAAAAGTGCATTTGTAAGGCGCAAGTTCGGTTATTTATACAGAGCCGGATAAAATTAAAGAATATGGCAGTAATCTTCGACCTTGATGGAACACTTATAAACAGCATAAAGTTTCACTTCAAAAGTTTTTATCCAAGTCTCATAAAAACCCTGAAAATAAAGATAGACCCCAAGTTTGTAATGGGCATGATTGAGTACCCTACTTCCTTTTCGCTTAAAGCGATAGAAAAAAAGTACAGAATAAAGATATCGAAAGACCAGATAGCAGAGATAGTCGGCTTTGCCAACAGCTCCATGAACGAGGATAACGTGAGAAAAGGCGTGAAATTTTATCCGGGAGCGGTTTCTACAGCCAAACTCTTAAAATCCAGGGGGATAAAGGTCGGCATAGCTACTTCTATGAACTCTACGCAGCTAAAGATATTCAAGAAGGTATTCGAACTCGAAAAAATAGCAAGCGCTATAACAAATCCAAACTCTTTGAAGCAGGACAAGCCAAATCCGTACATACTTAACAGAGCCATAAAACTGCTCGGAGCACAAAGGAAAAGCGTTTTTTATGTTGGCGATGCTCCAACCGATTATGCTGCGTCAAAGAACGCGGGGATAAAGTTCATAGGCGTAAGAGATGAACGGCTGAGGGAATTCGGTTTGTTTTTCCCCGACATGCGGGCTTTATACAAGCACATAAAGACTCATTTGGATGATTTTGAGTGATTCTTTTTCTTTCTTGCGCCGTCCATGCGAAGGTAGTAGGAGAGCGGGTTCTTTATCTTCTTGCAGGTCTCATTTGGGAAGCAGACGTTGAAATATTTGTAGTATCCCTGTGCGTCGCAGTTTGGAGGAGGGTATGGCTTTCCGGCGAATACATATTCGACCTGATTTTTTATCAGGCCCTCTTTGAGAGGAGGGGCGTTTCTCTTGTTCCATTCCAAAAGCAGTGAAATCGTTTCTTCTTTTGTTTTGCCTATGTTCCTAAAAAAATTCGTTAGTATGAAAACGCTTCTTTTCTTTCCATCAGTCAGTCCGTTTAGTATTATCTTTATACATGGCGGCAGGTACTCGGTGTTCAGAGGTATCTTCTTTATCTCGAAATTGAATGTTTTCTCCTCTTTTGCAGGTTCCGGCTCGAACTTATCGTAAGCACGCATAAAGAGCCCGTCTGCTTCGCCTTTAACCGGTTTAAGGTCAAAGAAACTGAGCTTGGTGTCTACGTTTTCGGGCTTTGCCATCTCGAGCTGGAAGTCCATAATCTTCTCCTTCTCCAGGGGAGTAGAGACTAGCCACTTTTTTTCATTTAATGAATACTGCATCCTGAACATGTGCCTTTCTGATATAAGAACCGTGTCTATGTTTATTATTTCGTACGGATCGAATCCCTTGCTTGCAATCTTGTCCTCGTCAAGTTTGAACATCCCAGCAAGCTTTTTTATCCCATAATCCCTGAGAAGGGTTTCAGCGAGAGTCTCCTTCAGCTCGTTCTTGAGGTATATCGATATGATCATCGGGGCGTCAGGAAATATTTCATTCGTCTTTTTACCGTTTACGGCATCCGGGAAAGTCTCATATGGGACAAGTATGTGGAATCCGGACCCGCCGCTGAATTTGACCGATGCACTGCGTATACCCTCATTCTTTAGCCTGTCGAGTATGATCTTTGAGAAGATCTTTGCCACCCCAAAATCCTTACAGTCCACATCGAGCAGGAGGTCCCATCCTTTTCTTAGCTCGCCGAGCTGCTCTTTGTTCATCTCTTTTGAAAGCGAGAGGGGGTTGTTCCATCTCTCTTCGCTGACATGAAAACTGGTAGCGCCGGATTTTATAAGAATCTCCAGGTCCCCTTTGTACTGAAAGTACATCGGCCGCTTACCGAAGCTTTCACCGTACCTGACAGCACATTCCCTGTCTTTTACTTCCAGGAGCCTGTCCATTACGTCCTGGTTTAAGTAGTATTTTAGTATTTCAGACGGCCTCATTATAATACTGTTATTTTTAAGGATTTATAGTTTCGCGCCAGTAAATGCGAATGGATTTAAATCATGGAGTACATAAACCTAAATGAATAAGATTATGCTGGTACTGGTATTACTGCCCCTGCTAACATTAGGAATCTCGCACGCGCAGGTTTCTTTAAATTTTCGTGAAATACCTTTCCAAAACACGGCCTGCAATTTCCTGTCTCCATCCCAGATTCAGGATGCTTACGGTTTCAATTCTCTTTATAACAGCGGATATAACGGCGCCGGGGAATCGATAGCTATAGTCGTAGCGCACGGGGACCCGTCGTTGCAGAGCGATGTAAATGAATTTGACTCACAGTATGGTCTTCCTGCTCTGACTCAAGGATCAAACCTTATAGTATCATTTCCGTTTGGGCAGCCGACTTCTTACAATAGCCACTGGACCGCCGAATCGGCTTTGGATGTCGAAGTGGCGCATTCACTTGCCCCCGGAGCGAAGATATATGTGGTAGTCGCTCCAAACTCCTCATGGCTTTTCAATGCCGTAAACTACACAATAAACAACCTGCCTGTAAATACAATCTCCCTAAGCTGGGGAAGCAGCGAGCTAGACTATAATTCAGCCGGAATAAACTACGAAAACAGCATACTGGCAGAAGGAGAGCAGAAGGGCATTAACATATTCGCCGCTTCAGGAGATTCCGGCGCATATAACAACTTGTCGACTTTAAATGTTAATTTCCCTGCTTCTAGTCCGGATGTTATAGCAGTGGGCGGCACAACTCTTTCCGTAGCTCAATCAGGATCTTATGAAGGAGAGACCGGATGGAACCGCAGCGGGGGAGGGCAGAGCCAGTTCTTCCCAAGACCTTCATATCAGCCGGACCTCGGTAGCAATAGACTTGTACCGGACGTAGCTTTCAATGCCGGGACTCCTATATGTATATATGAGAATTCGAGCTGGGGGGGCTTTTATGGGACAAGCCTTGCAGCGCCTTCGTGGGCTGCGCTGGACTCGATATTAAATCAAAAATCTAATGGTGACATCGGTTTTCTGGGCCAGGACCTGTATAAAATTTATAATTCGGCCGGATCGTTGGCGTTCAATAACATAACCAGTGGCTGTAATGGGTATTACTGCGCAGATGGTTCTTACAATGAAGTCACTGGCCTTGGTTCTCCAAAGGCTTACTCCCTCGTTCAGCTGCTTTCGAACGCAGACTACAAGATATATTTCGATCCGTCTGCAACTGGTGACACATTCTCAGTTGACGGGGTAAACTACTCCGCACCTACCACTTTAAACTTCACTTATGGTCAGAAAATATATATAACAGCCTACTCGACTCAAATATCCCAGAATAAAAAATCAGCCTTCGTTTCTTTCTCCGGGCTCCTGTCTTCTGATTCTCCATCAGCGAGCCTATTTGTAAACAAGTCTGGGATTATATACATAGAATACAATTCATTTTTCGGTGTAAACTTAATCGATTACAAAGGTGATATAAACCAAACACAGTGGTATCAAAACGGAACAACTCTATCTGTAGACTCGCCGCTTTATGTCAACTCGTCGGATTTACAGTATACTCTATTTGGAATGAGTGTGGACGGCGGTCCGGTGCTTGAGCAGGCGTCTTATTCAACTGCGGTTTATTCCCCTCTTAATATATCGTTTGTGTGGTTTGAGACCCCGGCAGAAACCGTTGATATAGGAGGTTATGTGCCGGGGATATCGGTAGACGCCAAATTTATTGCTCACTTGCCGCTTTCTAACTCCACGAAATATATAACGGAGTCTGCAGTCAATGGCAGTGCGATCTTCCCGCTTCAGAGGTCATCGCTGTATTTTTATAGTGTACCCGAGTATATCGGCAGCTTCAGGTATGTAATGAAGAACACTACGTTAGTTTCTGGTCAATATGCCGAAATAAAATTCTATAAGGAACAGAAATACACACTAAAAATAATATCGCAGGATAATTCTAGCATTAACTCTTCCTACATATCCGTCAGTTTTGACGGTTTTAATGAGTCTTTCAGCAACGACACGATATGGGCGCCATACGACAGTGAATTCAACGTCACAAGCATAAAATTCGATGGCGTAGACCTGCTTTCGGGCACGAAAACTCTTTCCCAAAGTGTCGTACCGTCAGCTATAGTGCTGCCAGTATCCAATATAAACGTCTCGCTGTCCACATACTTCGGCATACCAGTTATAGGGGCTGGCGTAACTCTTCACGTTGGAAATGCTTACGTCAATAAATCTACCGGGTTGTCCGGCAAAGTAACTTTCCTTAATGTCCCCGATAAGGAATATAATCTTACCGTATCAGCCTACGGCTCCGATTACGCTTATAAATCTCTCACTGGCCAGGACCAAGCCCTTATTTTATCGCCCCTACTGTACCAAGTATACATAATAGTCGGGATTGTCGGGGTAATCCTGATAGTTTTGGCAGGCATAGAAGCAGCACGCAAAAAGAGAAAGCAAAGGGTTTAGACATCCCCAGTCTTAAGCTATGTTCTTGGGCCGTACGATAAAGCATTTATCGGTAGAAAAATGATAATAGATATGGTTGAGACGTTTAGGAAGCGGTATAGCGGAAGGCGTCAGCCAGTACAGTTGTCAGTTAAGAGGTATAGTGGAAAGTAAAGCCAAAAATTACGTAATATCAAGAGAAGAAGGAGAAACAACCCTGACATATAAAGTCCCTCTCGACATACTTTACCCCAATCCCGAGGACAGCGAGGAGATATTCGAAAAGATAGTAGACGCAATAATCGAGTCGGGAGAAATAACCTCCCTTGTTATCGTAAGCGATCGTAATTACATCTACATAAAGGACAGCGTGGACCTTTTCAATGACCTTGCAGAGAGGTACAAAGCCATATTAGAGTCGGATATAGCACTGCAATTTGACGAGACCATCCAAAGGGATTTCCCGGAAGAAGTTTCCATCTTCAATTACATACTTTTTGACAGGCTGAAACGCGATCCGATAGGCGCCTATGTATACGGTGTAAGGGCCGAAAGGGAGATGAAGGTCAAGGAAAGCGCATCAAGCTCGCCTGCTTTCTCGCGCTTTCTGCAGAAATTCGACTCGCTGATAGCCCAGATAGGCAGTTTGAAATTCATACAAAAAAGCTTTTCTTACACTTTAGGGTACAAGATAGGGGACAGGTCTCCGTACAAAACACTATTGAAACCTTTGATACGGCCAAACTTTACATATACCAGAGTTATGTCAGAGCCCCCAATATCTGCGATAGAGGTAGACAACTACAAGCTGAATGACCAGGACCAGAGCGATGTCACCATATACAGGATACCGGGGCTCTCCCAATACATCTATCATCTTTCACCTCCGGAATTGCTGCTCAACGTCGACGAATATGACCTCCTGGACCAGGTGAGGAACAGCCTTATAGATTACAGGCCACAGGAAGCCGAGTTTACAGACCCTCTGCGCGTAAGGGGAATATTCTTTAACATAGCCAAAGACATGATAACAGACCTGAACTCAAAGAACAAATACAATCTGTCTTTCAAGGAGATAGACAAACTGGCCAGGATACTCGTCAGGCTCACTGTCGGATTCGGCATGTCTGAGATAATACTTTCAGATGAAAAAGTCGAGGACATCTACATAAACGCCCCTATAAGCAAATCCCCCATATTCGTAAAGCATTCGATTTACGGAGAGTGCTCGACGAACATAATACCGAATGCAAAGGAAGTGGACGCCTGGGCTTCCAGGTTCAGGCTCATGTCCGGCAGGCCTTTGGACGAGGGCCACCCAGTTCTGGATACAGAACTCATAACCGATTTTGTAAGAGCAAGGGTGGCGATAGCGCAGAGGCCTCTTTCCGCCGGAGGGCTCAGCATAGCTTTCAGGAGGCACAGGGAGAGGCCGTGGACAATACCTCTTTTCATAAAGAACAAGATGCTTTCTCCTTTCTCCGCAGGGCTGCTGTGGTTTTGCGTGGAAGGCGCGAGGACGATACTCATAAGCGGGACAAGAGGCGCCGGCAAGACGTCCCTTCTGTCCGCATTGATGCTTCTTTTGATGAAGCGATACAGGATAATAACCGTAGAAGATACCCTGGAGATACCATCCGACGCTTTTCTTGACCTCGGATACGACATCCTGCCTCTCAAAGTCCAGAGTGCAATAACAGGCGAAAAATCAGAGATGTCCGCGGAAGAGGGTATAAGGACGACGCTAAGGCTGGGAGACAGCTCCCTTGTCGTAGGCGAGGTAAGAAGCACCGAAGCCAAGGCTCTTTACGAAGCCATGCGTGTCGGAGCTCTATCCAACGTTGTCATGGGCACTATCCACGGGGACAATCCATACGGCGCATTTGACAGGATAGTAAACGACCTGGGGGTGCCGAGGACGAGCTTCAAGGCAACGGACATAATAGTGTCAGTAAACAAGATAAAGACGATGGACAGACTGAGCGAGAAGAGGAGAGTCCTAAATATAACAGAGGTAAGGAAGGACTGGGTCGACGACCCGCTTTACGAGAACGGTTTTGTTGACCTTGTGAAATATGACATAAAACAAGACGCTCTTATACCATCAAACGACCTTCTTGAAGGAAACAGTTACATAGTGAAAGAGATAGCATCCAATGTGCAGGGATGGGCCGGAAACTGGGATGCAGTCCTGGACAACATACAGGCAAGAGCGAGGGTGCTGGAGATGATAGTAGAGCGTTCAGAAAAGACGAAGAACCCGCTGCTTCTGGAATCAAAGTTTTCATCGGCAGCAATAGACCAGTACTACGAAATCGTCCAGAAACTAAGGGAAGAGCACGGCACCGCCGAAGGGAGCAGTATATCAAAAGCATTTGAATTATGGCTAAGGGAAAAGAAGTGAAATCCGGCAAACCAGTAATCGGTGCGCCAGAAGGATGGAGCTTTGCGGAAAAGTATTACATGGGTGCCGGCGTGGCCCCGACAGAGCTATACTCAAAGGATGAGCAGGTAAGGGAAGAGCTCAAATCGCTTGAATATAAGATTTTCAAGGACCGAAACCCGTCAACGTTTTCAAAGATAGTGAATTTCGGGGCAAATACTATCGGCAGGGTCATAAAATTCAGCATAAAGAAGGAAGACGAGAAAAAGATGAACACTCTTCTTTACCTTCTAGGTTACGATTTTGACGCAAAGCAGCTTTATGGCTTTTCAGTGTTCACGTTGATTGCAGGTTTTTTACTTGGCTTAGCGCTGGCAATATTCGGATTCGTACTTCCAGGCGTAATACTGATATTCTTGGGCATAATCTCCTTTTTTGGAGTGCAGTACCTGCCAAAGCAGCAGATTTCCGTCCGTTTGAGCAAATCTTCCAGCGATTTGGTGACAATGATACTTTATCTTGTTATCTTTATGCGCCAAACCCCAAACCTGGAGGGCGCAGTGCAGTTCGCGTCTGATAATCTGACGAGCTATATAGCATTTGACCTCAAGAAACTGATATGGGACACTGCAGCCAGAAAGTATACAAACATAAAGGAGGCCCTGGACGACTATTCCCAAAGGTGGGTAAAGGCCAGCCCGGCGTTTACAGATGCGCTGTTCCTGGTGGAAAGCTCCGTATCGCAGGAAACGGAGGAAGGCAGGCTGGAGTTACTTGATCAGGCTTCCCAGAGGGTCTTGGACGGGACTTATGAGTCTATGACCAAATATGCCGCTTCGCTTAAGGAGCCTCTTAACACTATATATATGTTAGGAATGGTTTTGCCTGTCTTGGGCTTAGTGCTCGCGCCTATGCTCATGGCATTTGTAGCAGTTCCGGATTTCGGCCTGCTTCTAGCGCTTATGTATGACGTCGGCTTGCCGCTCCTTGTTTACTTCATGATAAGGAGCAAGCTTCTTACCAGGCCGAGCGGATTCGGCTCGCCGGATTTAAACGTCGTGCCGGGGCTGCCTCCAGTCGGGTATTTTTTCCTCAAGCACGGCAAGAAAAAGACGAAGATAAACGCGATAATACCGGCAGTAGCTGTCTTTATACTCTTCATAATACCTGTATTCTTCCTTTACCCGTACATGCTTGTTTTTGGAGCCGACCAGATTTACATCTCCATGTTCATAACTGCAGGGTTGGGCTTTGGAGTGTTTGTTTATTTCAAGCTGTCCGTGTTCCAGCTCAAAGACGCCGAACAGGAGCTTAACAGCATAGAGTCTTCATATGGCTCAGCCCTGTCGCAGATGGGCTCTGTGCTCTCCCAGGGCTATCCTCCGGAATCTACGATAATAAAAGTAAGCGAAATAATGCACAATACCCCGGTAGCAGAGTTCTTTCAAATCACGGTAAACAACATAAGAAAATTAGGCATGTCAATAAAAGATGCCTTTTTCGATAAAACGACGGGTTCTGTCAGGTATTTTCCTTCTCCGATGATAATCGCATCCACAAAGGTTTTCGTCGAATCATCCCAAAAAAGCGTTAGAAACGCAGCAGCAGCCACGACTTACATCGCAAAGCACCTTTCTAACTTGAAAAGGATAGAAGGCCAGGTAAAGTCCCTTCTCGAGGAAGTTACGTCCGGAATGAGGGTAGAGGTCGGTCTTCTTAGCCCGATAATGGCGGGAATAGTGGTCGGGCTGACGACTTTGATAGGGACCGTCCTGACATCGCTTTCAGGCAGCTTATCTACGCTCCAGACTGGTGTGAGTTCAGGTTCTTCAGCCGGAGGAGTCGCTTCTGTCGTCCCGTTCGCATTCAGCCTTTTCAACTTGAGCGGCGGCGAAATACCGCTGTATACCTTCCAAATAATAATAGGCATTTACCTTATAACTCTGAGCGCAATAATAGGGTATGCGATATCAATGATTTACCAGCCTGGCGACAGGGTACTAATGCGCGAGACGATTGCTTCCGTCCTTTCTACTGCGATGATACTTTATGTGATAATAACCTTCATAGTGACGCTGGTCTTCTCATCGGTGGGCGGGCTTGTTCTAAGCGCAGCGCACGTCGTCTAGCTCACGGATAAGCTTCCTACAGAGACGTGACTTTCGTTGAATACTCCGTTAAAGCTGGTGTAATTTATGAATATGTGGCCGTTGAATGGAAGCACGAAACTCCCAGTTTGTCTGCATACTTTGCTCTGGCCGGGCGAAAGCGAAAAACCGGAACACGATGATATTGTATAGTTTGTGTTTCCCTGCTGCGCTATCAAGCTGTTTACCGTTATACTGCTACCGGAATTGTCTACAACATTTACTGCGATAGAACTCGAGTTTATTTCCACAGCATCTACTGCAACATTATGAGTGAAAGTTCCTATCACCGTAGATGGGAGGTTTGATCTTGGAGTGAAGACTCCAAGCGCGAACAGAGTTGCCACCACTGCTACAACCACTGTGATCACGATTCCCCAAACTATAAGGTACTCGCTTGCTGCCTGAGCTCTATTCATTATTTTTCTCCCTGGCAGCCACAAAATCTATTATTATCTTCGCCGCCAGAACTTCAGTAGCCCTGCTCTCCGTCCTTCTAGTCTCCATGACGTCCATTCCGACTATATCGAAATTTGAGGCTATGGTTTTAAGGGCATTTACAAAATCATTGTAAGTAATCCCGCCTGGCTGCGGTGTCCCGACTCCGGGAGCAATAGACGGGTCGAATACATCCATGTCGACGCTTATATACACCTTTTTATTCCTGATTTTTTTCATGGCGTTGCTGAAGCCTTTCGATAGCTCTTTCACGGGGACGACCGGTATGCCCATTGATTTTATATCCTGCATGTCGGACCTGCTGAAACTCCTCAAGCCTACGATTGCAGTCTTTTTCGAGGAGGATATCAGGCGCGTGGTACTTGCATGAGTCAGCTCCACTCCGGATATCGATTTTTTGAAGTCTCCGTGTGCATCGAAAATAACAAAAGATACGTCGTCTCCAAAAGCCAGCGAGCTCGCATAGCTTCCAAGGTGTTCTCCCCCTATCATTATCGGTATTTTGCCGTCGTTTACTACGTCAGATACTGTCTGCTTTATAGCCTCTATCGCCTTTTTAGCGTCTAAAGGCAGCTGAAGCTGATTAATCGTGAATATCAGGTCTTTTACATCAAAATCGAACTCATAGTCGTAGTTCTCTAACGATCTTGATGCCTCTATGATGCTTGCAGGCCCAAATTTGGTCCCATTTACATACGTAGTCGTTATGTCCAGAGGGACTGGTATAATCACGTATTTCGCTTTTTTGTATTCGACTTCCTCTTCGAGAAAAGAATCGCTTCCTTCATGAAAAAACATACTGCACCCTGCATATCTTTCAGATCTGGACTTTCTACTCTGCCTGTAAAAGCTGCAGAGTGTTAAGTTTCAATCCGTTAGCATAGTGTTGATTTGCTCCCGCTTTATTTATAGTTTTCCTGGCTCAGTCTGCCACAAAATATCAGCTGCAAAGATGCATCGCGTCTTGTGATAAAATCGGGCCAGATTCAAACAGCTATCCCCCGTTTCTGGTTCAAGGACGGCATGAGCAAAGCTTAAAAACCGCCAATTTCTTTATAATTCAATTATGGAGCCAGAAAGATTTATGCAGGCCGTCAAAAAAGCGAAGGAAGAGGCAGCTTCTTCAAAGAAGAAGTTCGTGCAGTCGCTCGATTTCATAGCAATACTAAAGCCTAGAAAGACAAAGAACGACGTGCCTATAGACACCATCACTTACCTTCCAAACAGGGCTTCTGAGACCAAAACATGCGCTTTTGTGGACAAGGACATAATTACGCAGGTAGGTAATTCATTTTCTAAGGTCGTACTGAAGGATGACTTCGCAAAATACGACAAGAAAGCCGTAAAGAAGCTGAGCAAGGAATACGACTATTTCTTTGCAGAAGCGTCAATAATGCCCCAAGTAGCAGCAAAGTTCGGAAAGCAGCTGACAGCACTTAACAAGATGCCGAACCCGAAGTCTGGCACAATAATAGCCCCGGGAGCCGATTTTTCGGCTAGCGCAAAGAAGATAAGCTCTGCAGTAAGGATAAACACCAAAAAGAACAACGCAGTATTAATAAAAGTCGGGGACGAAAAAACTGAAGACCAGAAAATAGTCGATAACATGACTTCGCTGTATTCTTTTCTTAAATCATCCCTTGGAAACGGGGAAAATGACATAAAAAGAATGTACATTAAACCGACGATGGGAAAGAAGGTGCAGGTATGAAGAAATCAAAAGGTTCTGCTGCAAAGGCTAAACAAGTCCAGGAGCTGTCCGTTGACTTGAAAAAGTACAAGACAGTGGCAGTAGTCGAGCTTTCTGGTTTTCCTTCAAGAAATTTTGAGGAGATCAGGAAGGCATTCCGCGGCAATGCGGATTTCATCTACAAGAATAAGGTCGTCATTCTCCGCGCACTGGAGAAAATAGACCAGAAGCTCGTGGAAAAAGCCTCCAATGTAAAGATACCTGTTCTTCTGCTTTCGGACATGTCCCCATTCGAGCTGGCAAAAGTAGCAATCCAGAATACGGCCTATGCCAAGATAAAGCCAGGCGAGACCGCGAGCGAGGACATAATACTGCCGAGCGGCCCGACACCATTCCCACCAGGCCCGATGCTTTCCCAATTCTCCTCGATAGGCGTAAAGACAAAAAACGAGGGCGGCAAAATATCGATAGTTTCAGACGTGACTGTCGTTAAGAAGGGACACTCTGTAAACGAAAAAGTAGCTTCTATACTATCCAGTATGGACATAAAGCCGAAAGAGCTGGTTTTGTCTATAGAGAACGCGCTGAACAGCGGGATAGTTTTTGAAAGAAGCATTCTTTATAAGTCAATCGATGACTACACAAATGCAATCAAAACTTTCTTCAGATCAGCCTTATCGCTGTCCATGGGTGCAGGAATTGTGAACAAATACACCATAAAACCGATAATTACAAAGCTTTATATAGGAGTAAGATTTTTATCTGTAGATAGGAATATAGTGTCAAAGTCGACCATAAAAGACATACTGGTCAAGGCGTCGGTCGGCGCCAATTCATTGGCCGGTAAAATAGGAGGAGAATGAAATATGGAGTACGTATACGCGGCAATGTTATTGCACAGTTTTGGTAAAGATGTCACAGAAGAGTCTATGAAGAAACTAGTCTCGGCTGCAGGAGTAGAGCCGGACGAGGCCCAAATAAAAGCGGTAGTTTCATCGCTAAAGGGTGTCGACATAGACAAAGTGATAAGTGAAGCGCAGGTGGTAGCCAGCGCACCACAGGCAGCGCCGGCGCAGCAGGCACCAGAGCACAAGAAAGAGGAGCACAAAGAGGAGCCTAAGCCGGAAGAAGCAGCAGCGGGATTGAGCAGCCTTTTCGGTTAAAGACCTTCCTTTCAAAGGTATGGTTGTACTTGTAACGAACGACGACGGGTACCAGTCTCCCGGAATTTACATACTGTATAAAGCCGCAAAAAAGGTTTTTGGAGACGATGTAGTGGCAGTAGCTCCCCTCCAGGTCCAGAGCTCAAGCGGGATGAGCTTTACTTTTCATAAGCCGCTAAGAGTGGAAAAAATAAACCACAAGAGTATGCCGGTTTTTTCGGTCTCAGGCACTCCTTCCGATTGCGTGTTCATGGGCGTATACCATCTTTTCAGGAAAAAGGTTAATCTTGTTTTGTCAGGAATAAACATAGGTATGAACGCCGGACTTGAGACTGTATATTCTTCAGGTACAATATCTGCGTCGATTTTCGGGGCAATATCCGGCATACCTAGCGTGGCTTTCTCGAAGAACATAGCTGAAGACGAAGATGAAAGCGGTATTGAGCGGGATATGAACTCGGTATATAATTCCGTAGTCTCCATACTATCAAAGATTAAAAAAAGCGGTTTCCCGAAACAAGTCGAGCTTTTGAATATAAATTTTCCGTATAAAGTCGATTCTAAAACAAAAATCAGGGTCGTGAAGACAGATCA
The DNA here is from genome assembly GCA_023380435.1 of Candidatus Parvarchaeota archaeon. Lineage (GTDB taxonomy): Archaea > Nanobdellota > Nanobdellia > Parvarchaeales > Parvarchaeaceae > Parvarchaeum. The sequence continues at coordinate 13,643 of JAMCRB010000007.1, forward strand.
CATGGTATTCGACGACTTGGTGGTCAAAAAGTCCGACCCGCGCGGCAAGGATTATTACTGGCTTTATGGTAACATGCGGAAGGACCTGGACCCAAGCGCTGACATATACAATCTGTTCAAAGGCTACATAACCATAACCCCGATAAAATTATCGGCAATCGAGGAGGAAAGCCTGCTTTCAGTGAAGAAGCTTTTTGATACAAAATGAAAATAAATAATCTAATTTATATAATAATCATAGCAGCTTTTGCAATCGCCGCATACCACTTCCTTCCGAGCGTTTCTTCAGCAGGTACGTCTAACATAAACGTGAATTCCTCCTTCGTTTCTATATCCTACCCGGGATGCACTTCGTGCTCCGGCAATGTAACCTCCCTGATTTACTCGCTTCTTACAAAAAGTGGCTACAGCATACCAAAAAGTAACGTAGATTTCAACACAAGCACCGGCAACAATATAATATCAGACTACCTGGTGGCTGACCTTCCATCTGCAGTGATACCTGCGACGAATTCATCTAGCAATATACTAAGCGCACTGGTTTACCTCAATATATTCAATTCTTACAGCAATCACTTCGTGCTTAACACTCCTTTCTTGGCGGGTTTGACAAGGAATGTTACCTACCTAAATCTTCTGCAGAATGGGACGGTTTCCACGGCCTACGACGTTTACAATGCATCTGCCCTTTTCAACGTTTCCGACTCGGCAATACGCAATTATACAAACCCATCGGAATTTCTTTTCACATACAATTCAGAACCAATAACCGTCCAGAAAAAGACCGGAGTAGTCTTCATATACAGTAACTCGATATTCAGCGCAGCTCAGGACCTTGTATTATACACGGCTCTCAAGAATTTTGGCAACTTTTCTACCCAGGTTATCGACAATTCCAGCAGCGTACCGATAACCGCGTCAGAGACCGTCGGCGGAATCCAGTACTACGGCCTGGACAGCATGCAGTACAATAGCAGCGGGTTCAGCCTTGAAGCTTACAATCTCACAAACGCAGTGTCCAACAAAGTCGCTGAGAACCTTCTTTTTGAATATGACCAGAACTCTGCGCAGGCGACATTCGGACAGCTCGGCAACTTCATGCCTCTGCTTGACATAGGCGGAAAGTACTTGGAGGTTTCATCGCTTCTTAATCCTTTGCTGTTCAATAATATGAGCATCGGCGAGATTGCGAATAAACTAGACTCAAACCCAGTCTTTAGGGACATGTTTGAACAAAGCGTTTATTTTGTGGAAGCCGCTCTTTGCTCTTCCACCACCGTATCATACACTGTATGCAGCACGCCGCAGGTTGAAAATGCCTATAGAATCATGGAAAAACAAATTTAATGTTTTTTCTCCGCAAGCGGCGCAGCCAGGCCCTCTATTTCGGATTCAAAATCCTTAGATTTCATGACGCCTGAAGCAACAAGTATCCCTTCCGCTCCAAGTTCTACGCTTTTTTTCACGTCCTCGGGCGTTTTTATCCCGGCGCCTATCAGCGGCAGCGATGCGGATCCGCTTTTGACGATATCGCAGAACTCCTTTACTATCTCGGGCTTCGAGCTTGATACGGAAATGTCGCCGCCTATCAGTTCAGGAGGTTCGTATGCTATGGCGGTCGGCTGCATTTTAAGAACGTGTCTGGCCTCTTCCGTATTTTGCACGCAAACGTAGGTTTTAAGCCCGCAAGCGGCGCGGCCAGACCCTCTATTTCGGATTCAAAATCCTTAGATTTCATGACGCCTGAAGCAACAAGTATCCCTCCCGCTCCAAGTTCTACGCTTTTTTTCACGTCCTCTGGCGTTTTTATCCCGGCGCCTATCAGCGGCAGCGATGCGGATCCGCTTTTGACGATATCGCAGAACTCCTGTACTATCTCGGGCTTCGAGCTTGATACGGAAATGTCGCCGCCTATCAGTTCAGGAGGTTCGTATGCTATGGCAGTCGGCTGCATTTCAAGAACGTGTCTGGCCTCTTCCGTATTTTGCACGCAAACGTAGGTTTTAAGCCCGGCAGATTTGCATTTTTCCACGGCTTTTTTCAGTCTGCCATAATCGATTTCTCCGTTTTTAGATGCGGCATATCTCTTTTCAGAATGGTTAAGAAGTGTCCCTTTTATACCCGCGTTTTTGAGCTCAAACCACGTGACGTGTGCGGTGAACGCCCCCGGGTCGACTTCATCCACACCCTGTGCTATCGTGTCTGCTACGCCTTTGACGTCCTTAAGCATCGTAAAAGGCGGCGCAACTATTATATTAACACCAAGTTTGTTTTCTATCTGCTTGGAGTATTTTGCTATCTCAATACCCTCTGTGAACGCTTCTTCGTATGCTTTGTAGTTTATTATGAAAGTCCTCATATCACCTCAAAAAATAACACCCTTTTATAACATTATACTTGCCTTTCTCTATTTTTATATCGAGTTTTCCTCTTATAGTCTCTCTCTTGACAGACTTGTATACCTCTTCCTTCATAAATTTCCAGGAGTTCGCAAAGCTGCCGCCTATGACAATCCTTTCCGGGTCAAATATATATGAGAGCGATGAAATATATCTGCCGAATTGCCGTCCTATCTCCGAGAAAGATTTTATAGCAGAAGAATCTCCCTTCTCTGCCAGGCTATGCAGCGTAAAACCGTCCATCCCGTATCTTTCCTTTATAGACCTGCCTCCTATAAGACTCTCTATGTCCCCGCTTTGTCTGTCAAAAAGTGCGATGTGGCCCAGTTCTGTAGACAACCCCTCTCCATGCATTATTTTTCCGTCGGATAAAACTGCGCCGCCTATGCCGGTCCCCCAGACTATTGCTATGCCGTTTTTCATCCCTTTCAGCTGACCGGCCTTTGCACTGTAAAGCCCGAAGCAGTTCCCATCGTTTTCAATAATAGATTCGTTGAAAAGACTGCCGACAATCCTTTTTATGTTAAGGCCGAGTGCCGCCAGATTCGGGCAGAAAACCATCTTTCCGTTCCTATCAACCCTGCCGGCGACGGATATTGCTGCGGTTTCAGACTCACCTGAATATCTTTTTGAATTTTCAAGCAGAAACTGTGAGAGTCTTTCCCTATTCTTAGGAGTTGGAAGTATCTCGGAGCGTTTTATGGAGAGATTTTCGTCTATCAGCGCGAATACTGTCTTTGTCCCTCCTATATCTATGCAGAATCTGTCTTTACTCATCAGGATTTTATTATCTCCTTGATCCTCTTTATTCTCTCTACAGGATCACTGCTTTGCCAGATGTTCCGGCCCACAGCTATACCGCTGAAACCTGCATCGGCAGCTTTCTTGACATGCTCCTCTATGTTTTGGTCGTCCAGTTTTTTGCCCCCTGCAAGAAAGACCTTTGTTTTATCCGCGGATTTCACTATCCAATTCAGATTTGAGTCGTCGTTTGGGTATTTCAGTTTTACTATGTCTGCCCCCAGTTCAAAAGCTGCTCTGGCTGCGTATGCCACTATATTTGGCGCTTCGTCGTCCTTGATTCCCTGGCCGCGCGGATAAGACCACATTACTACAGGCAGGCCTATTGAATGGGCTTCTTCTTCGATTTTTCCGAATTCTCTTATCATATACTTTTCATATTTGCTTCCAAAGTAGATGGTGTATCCGACTGCAGACGCCCCAAACTTGACTGCTTCCTGAACACTGGTATTCTGCGTAGAAAATGGCTCTCCCCCATAAAGAGCGGTTTTCCCGTTTAACTTCAGTATAAGGGGGATGCTGATTTTCTTTGAGTAATAGTGCTTTGCACCGCCCTTAAGCAGTATAAGCGCATCGACTTCTGCTTTTTCTGCTATGTCGAGTATGTATGCCGGTGAAACGTTTATGTCCGTAAAATCCGTAGGTCCGTGCTCGAGTCCGTGGTCATAAGCCAAGAAAACTCCTCTCATCTTAAATTTTTTTGTCATATACTTCTCCTCCGCGGCGCTATGCCGATGCTTATTTTAATAGTTCCATCTATTTATGTTTTAAAGATTTGCAAGACAGTTGTTTAATCTATCTTGTATTTTCTTATTGATATCGTGCTTCCGGCAGGATAACTGCTGACAATACCTTCCTTTGCTCCGTATTGTTTTACCACAGAACTGGCGTTGTAACTTCCGAGGGTTATTGCATCCTCTATGTCCTTTTTATCGATAATCGCGTTTACAAATCCGGAGAGGTAAGCGTCTCCCGCCCCAACAAAGTTTATCTGCTTGGCTTTAAATGTGGATGCGGAGTATACATTTTCTTTGTCGGCTACTATTGAGCCTTTGTCCCCTTTAGTGATTATCGCCATTCTTTTTGCTATGGAAGCGAGCTTTATGGCGTTCTTTATATCATTCCCGTAGCCTACGAATCTCCTCGCTTCCTCATCATTCATGCTTATGATGTCGATGTCTTTTATGATATGAGTCATTTTCTTGAGTTTAAGGTCCAATTCCGTTGAGCCGGGGTTCATCACGGTACTTATGCCTTCGCTATTGCAGTATTCAAGCATCTTAGGCAGGATATGATAGCTTCCCCCAGGCATCGGTCCGAAGAATAGCCACTTGGAGGAAAAGTCCATCTTTATCTCCTCAATCTTTAGCTGGGCTTCTAACCCTCTATAGACGAGTATAACAGCGTCATTATTTTTAGCGACCAGAATATTGGAAACAGGCGTCTTGCCATCTGTTCTTATGACATAATCAGTTGAAATCCCTCTTTTCTTAAGGTCATCGATTATAAAGTCCCCGTCCTCGTCCGAGCCTATCTTTGCTATCACCGCGGTTTTTTTGCCGAAGTTTGCAAACGTAGCTGCAGCGTTTGTGGCACTGCCTCCGCTGAAATCCCTGCGCTCCTTTAGGTCTATCTTCTTATCGAAAGGTATCTCAAGAAAATGCCTGTTTACACCGGGTTTGAGTATAGAATTGTCCAGAAATAAGAATACGTCTTTGGTCGCAGAGCCTATCGTCATGACGTCGAACATTAACTATTAAGTTATGTGACAAATAAAAACATTTAACGCCCTCAAATCTGCGGAGGTTTTTAGTCTTTTTCTATCTTGTTCTGGTTTTCCTGTAGCTGTTTTGTCAGCGTATCTATTGATTTATCCAGTGTCTTTATCCTAAACTCGAGTATCTCTTTTTTGTCGTTCAGGGATTTTATTATCTCCTGCTTGTTTTTCTTTATTAGAAGCTGCCCGGTCAGTTCAAATAAGCCCTCCTCTTCTTTTGTCTTGTCAAGCTCCTCGAGCGTCCTTTTTATCTCGTTGTACTGGAGCTGCATTGTCTGCTTTTGGGAGGTGTCTATCTGGAGCCTCTGCCTAAGTTCTTCGTATTCAGATTCTTTCATATGACCTTGTCGATTTCATCCAGCATCCTTACGCCGTTTAATATGCTGTTACTCGCCGACATAAGGATGTTTATGTCAGCAGCTTTTATTATTATCGATAAAGCACTAGCCTGCTTTTTTATTTTTACGTTAACTCTCTTGTCAGATGATTCATGAACTGCGAGCGCGTCTGCAAATTCCTCTCGCTTCCTATAAGGCATAGAAAGCTTCATTATGAACTTCCAGTTAGGACGCTTTGACATGGTGCCCACCTTCTGGTTTTTTCTTTATAAGTATCCTTCCACCGCAATACTGACACCTGACAAGTTCACCGATCTCCGATGAATCTATCGTCGCTCCGCACGAAAAACATTTGTATTTTACCATTTTATATCTCCTTGGTCGAGATTGAATAAGCCCCGTCGGCCATTTCCAGCCCGCAGCGCTTGCATTTCCATATTCCGCTTGCCACCCTCATCATTGCAGGTTTCCTGCAGCGCGGGCATTTATATTTCTGTGCCCTTAGCTTGGTGACTGCGTCGATCCTTTTCCTTACCCCGACTCCGTATTTAGCAGTTCTCATAACTTTTAAAATTGTGCATTCTAGTATTTAACTCTTTCCGACCCAGTTTTTAGCCTTAATTGCCTGCCGAACTTCCCAAAAAACAGCATTTCCGTCCGGATTATGAGCGTTTCCGCCCAGACAAGGATTTTTCAACTTATATATAATAAAAAGGAACATAATTAGGTGTATGAATAAAGCAGTTTTACTCATAATGCTTGCAGCGCTTCCACTGCTCATTGGGACAAGCCATGCGTATACTTACTCAAACATAAACATAAACGCTTCAATAACCCAGAATTCCTCTCTTTTCTCAATTTATACCGTAGATTATAGCATTACTTACTACAACAACAGCAATTCAATAAACATAAGCCTGCCATCGGGTTCATACGGTTTCAGCGTATTGTCACCAAACAACATATCAGTCAAAGAATTTTATAGCTGTCAGATATTTGCGTCTAACAGCGGCTGCGAGACATATCAGCTTTCCGGAGTATCAAACGGAGAAAAAATCAGAATACTTTACTATTATAAAGAACATTTTAACAGCAATAATCAGACTTTCGATTCGGAATTTGGGTTTATACCTCCGACCTATGTAGATAGCGCCTCGATTTACATCACTCTACCATCTGGTTCATTGATCCCAGTAAACGTATCATACCCACTGACTCCGCAGATAATAGTATCCAACGGCAAAACTTCGCTTTATTGGCGGCTTTATAACGTTACATATTACGTTTATAACGGGATGTACCCCGAGTTCACGTTCGGTTTTAAGTATCAAAAGGCGATATCCGCTCCGTACAGTCTACCATCGTATGCATACTTTATTATTGTCATAGCCATATTGGCTGCGGCATACTTAGTGTTTCGGATGAGGCGCGGCAGGAAGCGACCTTTGACAGCAAAGGCCCGCAGACATAATCCGTTAATTGATGTCTTGAGCACAGAGGAGAAGAAGCTTCTCGGGTTATTGAGCAGAAAGGATTTCGTCACCCAGAAGGAAGTTGTCGAGAAAAGCGGTTTCTCAAAGGCCAAAGTCAGCAAAATAGTATCAAAGCTTTTGAAATACAAGCTGATAAAAATCAGGCCGGATGGAAAATTCAACAAGATAAAGAGAACCTGAACATGCTCAACAAAATGAAAGGATACAGAGTAGAACGCAAAGTTAAACTTTTATTTATGGAGTACGGCTGGAAAGTCGTCAGGGCAGGCGGGAGTCTTGGCGAGTATGATCTAATAGCTTTCAAAGACGGCAAATGCATTTTTATGCAGATAAAGTCAACAAGAAAGGAAAAATTCTACTATTACGGCTATAAAGAAGGCAAGTACGCCGGATTCCCGTTCAAGCTGGTCGTTGACTTTGGACGCGGCGTTATGCGCATACTTGAACCATCTCATGTAGTATCAGCTTCCGATGGCCAGGACATAAAGGAATACCTGGAAAAAGAATGAAAAAAGCCGTATAAACAGTTTCCATCAGTTTCTCAGGAGTCTTTTAATAACGGGATATTTTACTATAAGTATAAGTTTTTGAATTTTCGGGGGCGGAAAATTTTACTCGGACTCTAAAACCGCCTTCCGGTTTTTTTTATCCTAAAAATGTCTTTAATCCTACTACTATTACTATAAGTATTATACCCAGTATTATTACGGTCCTTGGTTTTATTGTTATCTTGCTTTTGTAGTCTGCGTAGTACTGTACCAGCCCTCCAAACGAAAGCGGCATCCTGGCCTGTCCTCTTCTGCTTAACCATTTCATATCAAATAC
>JAMCRB010000008.1 GCA_023380435.1 Candidatus Parvarchaeota archaeon
CATGTAATCGGCTCTACTATATTCGCAGGTGCAGCTTTTTTCCTGGCGTACTTTGCGTACAAGTTGCTGAAGACAAACGGGATTGAAAGAGAGTACTATAAAAAGGCCGCTAAGATTGCAGCTGCGATAGTTATCATCGCTATAATACTGACGGTCATAATAGGCATAGAATCAATTACGAATCTCATGGTCAATCAGCCTGAAAAATTCGCCGCGCTGGAAATGAACTTTAATTCTGGGTCGCATGTAGCGGAGGTTATAGGGGGTTTCCTTGTAAACAACAGAACAATTGATGCGATAAGCATTCCTGGCTTGATGAGTTTTCTGGCCACTGGTAGCTTCAATGGGGTTATATCAAGCAACGATTCGCTGTCGTCATATGCGAAGAGCACATGGCCCCCAATTAACATAGTACACAATACGTTTGAGGTGATGGTCGGTTTGGGGGTTTTGATAGGCGTTATTATGGTTATATTCTTGATAATCTGGCTTTTGAATGTGGACAGGATAAGGGATAGATTCAAATCAAACAAGTTTTTTAAGAAGTTATTGTCGCGTAAGATATTTTCCGACCCGTTCGACAACCCACTGGTATTGAAGGTATTGATAGTAATAGGGGCTCTTGCTGCTTTTCTTTTAGAAGATGGCTGGGTAACAGATGAGGTTGGGAGACAACCATGGATAATATACAACGTTATGACGGTCTCATCCGCGGCCAACACATCTCCTTCTGTCCTTCCTGTTGGGATAGCGATGATAGCTTTCTATATCGTGGTTTTGCCTGCTACTATTTTATTTGTCGGAAGGGTGATGAAGAAACGGGATCTCAATAAGGAACTGGAGGCAAACCCATGAGCATATACATAACAATAAACTATGTTCTGCTTGCGATAGTATTTACCTTCCTTTTCGTAGAGGGCATGTCGGCTATTTCATTTATATACGATAGGAAGAGTTTGCCAACTGTAAAGAAATACCTTGATCCAGTGTGGGGGATAGTGGGAACGTTCGTAGTATTCTTCGTTGTAAATGCGGAGGTGCTTTACCCTTCGATGATGCCAGCAATTGATTATATGTATGTCTTTCCCATACTTTTAGCAACATTGCTATTCATAGGAAGAAATGTTTTCATTGTTTTTTCAGAATACATATGGAAAGACTCTAAATTTAGTCAGCTACTGCTTGCAAGAGTATACTCATTGATAACATTCATAATAATAATTATACTGCTTTCTATATTCATATCGATAATATCGGGCGTAGGCACAAATTCAACATTAACGGGTTTTTCGACCGCGGCATTTTTATCTAATCCGTATGTTCTTGGCTTCATAGCAGGAACGATTCTTATTGCATTCGGTTTGTCATTTGCTTTCTATAAGATAGAAAAGATGAAGGTTTTATCACCAATCTCCACCGTTCTGGGTCTTTTGCTGTTTATATTTTCTATAAGTCATTTAGGTCTAAGCGTAAATTATCTGACTTATGCACTTGCAGCGGCTATAGCATTAATTTCAGCCATTTATTACGCCACAGGAAAGATGAGGAGGGAAGTAATTTTTATAGCTACATTCCTTTCGGTTATATCAATAAACTTCCTGAATTATGGGAAGGTTTTCGGGACAGAATCCTTGACAGCATACTTGAACAATTCTGTCGTTTCATATGCTTCAATTCTAGTAACTATTGTAGGAGGGGCGCTGCTTACTGCGATGCTCATATTTTTCATATATATGTACCGGCTTCCGAATAGGGAAAATAGCGGTGATAATTATCAGGAGATAGACGAAGACAAAAAACGCAAATCTCAAGAATAAATCGGTTTTATACTCGTACCTATATATATTCGGCGTTTTACCTCTTTGTTTTTGTTCCGCCTTAGGACCAGTAACTCTCCAAGTCGCTTATACTCCTTAGGATAGGGGGGGTCTGCGTTTATTGCACTAGGGCTCAAGCCCGGGTCTATTATGTACTTATGTCCATCAAGTTCAGCTTCTAGCCATGCGTGAGAAGTTGTTAATAAAGGGAGCCTGAAAAACGGATCTAAATTAAGGGAGCTGGAGCTTTCTTGTGCAGAGTCGTCTGAGTAAAATCCAAATGCGATTCTAATATCTATGTCGTTTCTATAGAGCGCAGTCAATTTATATCCTATTATTGAATTTATTAAACAGTCGGATTTTTTGTCTTTAAGTATTTTGTTTAGAGGGGTGACGTAACCGAAATACTTTAAAATATCCATCGATCGTTGGATGTTCTCAGGGACTTCTACTTCTATTGGTGCATCAAAGTTCTGTCCAATCTTGTCTTTCAGTAAAAGATAAAGTTTTTTATTATAATAAAGGCTCTTTACCCCGCGATCGAATTTGATGCCGTTCATGTCATCAGCATTGCTGAAAACAAAAACTCTGCTGCTGGAATAATCAAGCGTATAATTCATTACAAAATCTGCCAGTTTGTTCAAGTATTCTAAGGGATTTTTAATGCTAGGAAGGGATTTATCCGCTTCGTATTTTATTTTTTGGAATTCTGGGCCGCTGTCTATGGTTATTCCAGCCCCGAAAAAATCGAGGAAGAGTCGCTTTAATATTTTTTGGGGAATTAGGTTGAAAAACTTCGATATCTTACTTGGTGAATCCAGGCTTATTTTAAGTTCGTGGAGACCGTCTTTGGGATCAATCCCTTCTCTTTCGAATAAATTATACATGATAGTAATCATCGCATTGTCTATAATGATGTCTCCATCGAGTATCCTATCTGATTTTTTTATAGAGGAATAGTCCTCCAAAATATCCTCTAAGCTGAATGATTTTTTCATGTTCTACCCGCTTATCTTCTTAATAGTCTCTGATATGGCTTTTTTATTGCTTTCCCATTTGATTAGTCTGACAGCTGCATCGGCATCAGCCCACTCATATTCCGTATGCTCGGTGTATACATTTTTAGACAGGTCAATGTCTACATCCGGCTTTACCAAAAAGGCGTATACTTTCTCTTCCTTTTTTTCTTTTCCAGGTTCTTGGAAAGTAAATGTAAACAAGTCGTATATCTTTATTATAGAATCTTCACTTATTGTCGTCTCTTCCTTTACCTCTCTTTTTGCAGCTGAAATGTCGGTTTCTCCCTTCTCGACGCTGCCGG
>JAMCRB010000009.1 GCA_023380435.1 Candidatus Parvarchaeota archaeon
AGTAATATTCCCATCCCGACTATAAAACCGACTTCTGATATTATCGGGACTCCGCTTCCTATCAGGGAGAAAAACACCATCGAGAATATTGCGCCTATGCTAATCACTATCGGGCCGCTTTTAGCAAGGCCGAGTTTTATCGATTCTGTGTTGCCAAGTCCCCTTCTTGCGCCTTCTCTTATTCTCATCACGAGGAATATGTCATAATCCACGCCTACGCCCATCATGTTGGTTATAAGAAACACCTGCGCTATTATTATGAACGGCAGCGAAAACAGAGAGGAGAACACCAGTATAGTAAGTGCATTCGCAGTCATTATCACCGAAATCAGGAGTATAACAAGCCTTAGCGGAGTATAAACTGAGAAAAGTATTATCATAAGGAATATGAATATCGCTATTCCAAGCGCTATGAGCAGCGTCGGGACGGTAGACTGCGTAGAATCCAGAGCGCTCCCAAGATAAGCCTGCGTGCCGCTTATATTATACGTTATTTTAGCGCTTGAAAGATATGTGTTTATACTGTTGTAAGCGTACAATGCAGGCTTTGAAAAAGCTACGCTATTCATGTAAACGGAAAGCGAATAGTTCCCGGGCGAACCGGAAAGAAGGACCGAATGCACGTCAGAAACCGCTGATATGTTTGCCTTTATCTGCTGTATGTTGGCGGTCCCATTCGATATAAATATACTCAATGGATCTATTGGATCATACCCGAAATTGTTAGTTGCAACGTAAAAAGCCTGTTTTGCCTGAGAATTCGGCAGCAGGCCGAGAAAATTAAAGCCGGGCGGCAGTGCCATGAAGATATAAGTGCTTATCACTGCCACAATCACGAAAAACGCCACGATCTTTTTCCGATGCCTGAAATCGAAATTTGCAAGCCTATAAAACAAATTTTCAGTGTGTCTATGATACTTTTTATCGGGGTATAAGAGCTTGTCTCCGAACATGAACATTAGGGACGGTAGCAGCGTTATCGCCGACAAAAGGACGATGAAAACCCCTATAGAATTCAGGCTTCCGGAAGAGCCTATAAATGCAAGGTTGAAAGCAGACAGCACCGCATAAGCGACTATTATCGTCGTCCCGCTCACAAGGATTGCAGCGCCGGCCCCATTTATCGTCCTGCTTATGGTCTTTTTATTGTCCTTGTTGTGCTCTTGTTTGTACCTGTACAGCATGTATACAAGATAGTCGGTCGAGACCCCTAGCATTAATATCGATGTAAGAGCCGGGTCGAAAAAAGATATTGTGGCGTTCAAGATAAAATGGAAGACCAGGTAGAAAACGGCATAAGCTATTGTTACGTCTATTCCGAATATTACCAGCGGTATGAAAGCTGCAATCGGCGACCTAAATATAAAACCAGTCGCTATTATAACCGCAATTATACCTATTATTATCGCAAGAAGAGTGCCTATGTTTGTCTCATTCTTTATGTTCTGCGTAAGGCCCGCAGAGCCTGTGACGTATGAGGTAGCGTTTTCCCTGGCTGAAATGTTTGATACGTAAGCTGAAACGTACGAATAATTTGCGTAGTTCACAGTAAACAACGTCGTGTTTTGTGACGGATTAACCAGCGCAGACAGAGCGTCCTGGTGAGGAATAACAGGGTAAGAGCTGAAATTTTCGCTGTAAAGAACGCTTTGTGGCGTTTCATTTTTTACTCCGGTTATCGCTCCCGCTACGAAACTTTCGAGACCCGGGCCGGGCTGCAGGCTGGTTGAGTTCTCTATGGCCTTTGTAATTCCGATTGATATGGAATCTATTATACTCGCGTTCAGAGCGCTGCTGACGGTGCTGGGAGTCACATTATATTTTTGATACTCCGCATAAAGCAGAGGTATGCCTTCCGCTCTTATTTGATAGTATGTGGCATTCAGAACATCGTATTCCAGGCTGTATATAGAAGTCACATTCTGGCTACCGAACTTGCCCGAGATGTTTAGGAGAAGGTACTTTACCTGGGGAGAGTAGACGTTTTTCGCGACTGTAACACCCAGCTGGATGTTTTGTCCCTTGGCAGCTGAGCTGGAATTTGATGACGGGCTTCCTGTGATGTTATATGAGACGATGCTGAACAGGTGGATAGCAACTGGTATTGATATTATGAAGATTACCAGCCATATCCCAACGATCAGTCTATGTTTTCTCTCTATAAAGCTTTCAAAGGCATTGAATCCTACTTTCATATCGAATTATGACCAGCTACGGCTATTTATTGCTTTAAGAGTGTGACTTGCCCGGATTTTCCAGGCCTGTTGATTACTATGCCGTTGCCTTCTGATGTTTCTACTACGCAGCCCTTTGTTATTATGTTTCTTCTAGCGTAGGCCCGGTTTGCTTTGTTCTCTTTAACGCTTATCAGTTTGACTTTTGAGAATTTTTTCGTTTTTGGGTCCAACATGTTCCCTTCCATTACCCTCAAAAGAAGAGTCCTTCTAGAACCGCCAAGTCCGCGATAGACTTTGCTCTTTTTCTCGCCTATCTGTATCGGCACTGAGATTCCAATTGACTCACTTTTTCTCTTGGTCCTTCGTACGCCTTTTATGCCGCCCCCTTGTTTTCTCAGCGACGGTGCAGTGGTTTTAGACATATTGCTTATTTATTGTAAGACAGGTATATAAATCTTTCAGGCGTGAGGATATGCTGCAACTGCGTATAGTTCTATCCGTTTACAAGATCAAACAGCGTTTCCAGCTGCGCTTTTTTCATCTCTATGGAGGCCTTTAGAGTCTTATACTGCTCCTCGCTTATCTTTCCGGCGACGAAATTTCTCTCCAAGTCCGCGGACTCTTTCTCTATGTTCTTAAGCTTTGATGTCAGCCCGTTTACTCCCCCGGAACCGATGAAACCGCTGACGCTGCTTGACATCTGTCTCTTGTCAAGCTTGTTGCTGTATCTTCTTGATACCTCGCTGTAGAGTTCGGTCATGTCGCTTTCCAGTTTGGCGTATGAATCTTTATCCTTAAATTTGCAGTCCCCGGCGATCACTATCCTGACGTTTGCCGACTGCTCGGTCGGGTCGTAAACGCCTATTATCTTTGCCCAGACATACATTGGGACCACTTTTTTAATCATGAAAAATATAAGAGCCAGGACAAAAAGGCCGACTGTGGAATAGGTCAGGAAATTGGACGGCTGGTATGCTATCGCCGTAAAGCTCCCGTATATGTAGCTTCTGTAGTAAGCAAGCAGTATGAAAAGGGCTATTATGCCAAGTATAAGGCAAGTCTTCCAAAGAAGAGGGTATTTTGAACCTTTTTTGTTGTCTTTCGCGCTTTTTATCAGCACCCTTATAGGCTTTGCGTTTCCACCCCTAAATGTCTCCTCAAGTTCATTGTCCTCGAATTTTGACATCTCGTTAAGGAGTATCTTATAATCAAAATCAGACAGCGATTCAGACATCTGGTTTCTGAGTTCCTGCGGGTCATTGCTTTTTATGTAGATATCGTAGAATACATGCCTTTTCTCAAGCACGTCAGTTTCAAATTCCTTCTCGTAGTTTTTTATCGTGAATCCGAACATATTAATTACTATCACTTGGCAAATAAATATGTTATATGGCTCTATATCGCCCCGGAATCAGCGGAAAAAGTATATAATGTATTTGCTGCTGAGTTATAATATGGACATAGCGACTTACGGTTTTTTGGGGATATCTATAATCCTCATAGTTTTAGCGCTGTTGGTCACGACGAGCAAAAAACTAGTCCACTCAATAATATTCCTATTCGGCTTCATAATAATGATGGCTGCGATGTTCATATACCTGGATGCGGTATTTTTGGGCATAGCAGAGCTTATAATATATAATGGAGGCATCGTCCTGCTTCTTGCGATAGGCATAAGCCTGATGCCGGACGGGAATATCGACTCTAAGAATATAAAATATCTTGTCATGATACCGATTGCCGTGACGGCGGTTCTGCTGTTTCTTGCAATGGTGCACGCCCCTGGTGCCTTAACAAGTCCATTCGCGTTGTCCGGGTTTGGGGTCTACCTTTTCCAAAACTACGGTATTCTGCTGATAATACTCGGGATAACCGGCGTAACGGCTTTACTGTCAACAATATATATACTTGGGGTAGATAACTGATGGTAGCTTTAGAGGATGTTTTGTTCCTGTCGATTTCGCTTTTTGCTATAGGCATATACGGCATAATATCAAAGAGGAACGGCTTGGGAATCCTCGTGTCTGCGGAGATAATAATAAACGCCTCGCTTCTAAATTTTGTGGCGGCGTCCTCCTCATTTCTCTCGTTTTCGGGGGTAAGCTACGCTCTTCTGGTTTTAGTAATGGCCGTCCTCGAGGCAGTCGCATTCATGGGCCTGCTCATAGCGTACTATAGGAAAACCGGCTCGGTTTCGCTATCAAAGCTCAGGAATTACAGGGGATGAATATGATATACTTTATCTTGATACCGATGCTTCTGGCCGCGCTCGCAGCGGTGTTGCTGCCGGAAAGGCGGGCTTTCCATGCGGCAGTCATAGGGTCCGCGGTTTCTCTCGGCCTGTCTCTGTTCTTTCTGTTTGATTATTTCAACAAGCCGTTTTTGGAGTCAGTAAACTGGTTCGTCTCTGGCGGTTTTACTTTTTCTATCTCTTTTTCTGCGTCTAATCTGACTCTATTCATGGCATCGCTGGTGTCATTCATATCCCTGCTTGTACTGGTCTTCTCGAACTTCTACATGAAAAAGGAGCCTCAGCGCAGGTATTACGCAGAAATGTCATTATTCGTATTTTCGATGCTCGGGTTAGTGATGTCTAACAGTCTTCTTTTATTTTACGTCTTCTGGGAATTAATCGGAGTGATGTCCTACCTGCTCATAGGCTTCTGGTACCAGAGGGAAGCACCCGCCGCTGCAGGCAAGAAAGCGCTCATTTTTACCAGGATAGGAGACCTGTCTTTTTTCGCAGCGGTAATAATCCTATTCTCATCTGCTAAGACCCTGTCCATAACAGGGATATTATCATCGATAGGTTCTTTGAACCATGGCGCTTTGATAGCATCAGCATCGCTGCTTTTCATAGCGATAATATCGAAATCTGCGCAGTTTCCCTTCTACACATGGCTCGTGGATGCAATGGAAGGCCCAACGCCGGTAAGCGCACTTCTGCATTCCGCCACAATGGTCGCAGCGGGAGCTTACCTGCTAGTCCTGATGCTGCCTTTATTTTTATCTGCAGGCTTTGCTTCTATGATAATAACGTTTGGCTTTGTTACCGCCTTTATAGCCGCGCTCCTGGGGCTCAAGGAAACGCACTTGAAGCGCATACTCGCTTATTCCACGATAGAGAGCCTTTCATTTATGTTCATAGCCGCCGCGACGGCAAACGCAGGAGGCGCAATCTTCTACCTGTTCACCCATGCAATCTTCAAATCGCTGCTTTTCTTCATCGCAGGGGCAGGTTTTATCCTCTTCGGCAGCTACGATATATATAAACTCAAATCGAGTGTGAAAAACAGCGGCTGGCTTTATGTTCCGGCGCTGATAGGATTTGCGTCAATAGCAGGGCTGCCCCCGTTCATGAGCTTTTTTGCTCATCTGAGCCTGTCGGCCAATTTTACCACGCTGGACAGCGTAGTTTTCGTCCTGCTGTCGTTTATAACAGCGCTGTTTTCATTTAGGGCTTTTTTCGTCGCATTTAAGAAAAGCGCAGCTCCCCGCCTAAAACGGGAACTCTCAGTCTACGTGCCCGTTTTACTGCTTTCAGCGATCGCTTTGTTTGGAGGGGTCATCATGTTTTACTTCACCGGAATAATACACACCGTTTATTACGTGGATATATTCTCCATGGTATCGATGCTAGCCGCATTCGCTGGAGCATACACGGCGTTCGAGCTGTTCCTAAACCGCAGACTTTTGAGACAGGTCTCTGCGGCAAAGAACGCTGCTATAAAACTTTCAGAGCGCAGTTTTGATTCTATCATCACGGCATTCGGCATTGCATTCGTCTCCTTCGCAGATATTGTCGGGAGACTGGATGAAAAGTTCATATCCCTATTCTCGTGGATAAGCAATTATTTCATGTCGCTCGGCCTTGCTTCCAAGGAGATTCAAAATGGCGACAGCTCAACTTACATCGCAGCCATATTCCTCGGCCTTGTGATAGTAATAATCATAGCGGTGATGTTCGTATGATATACCTCCTCTCTTTTTTGCTTCTTCCGTTCATAGGGATAATCGCGCTCATGGTAAACACTTTCCTAAAATGCAGGATGAGAGAGGAGAAGATAGTAGGAGTCGTAATAGCCGGGACCGTCGCCATCTTCTTCGGCGGGTTAGCGCTGGGCTTTAAGGGAATCTCGATTGATTTAGTAAGTAAAATCGGTTTCTCCTTTTCTCTTGGTATAAACAGCCTTAGCCTGCCTTTTATGCTGATAGCTGTGATTATACCCGGGGCACTTTTGTACACCGCATATAAAGAGATAAAAGATAACAAGGCCTTTTTCTACATACTTTACCTTATAACCTACGCTTCTCTGATATCGGTTTTCATATCATATAACTTCATACTGCTGTTCATATTCTGGGAGGCCGCCGTACTTTCACTGTTCTTCATAATCTCATTCTGGGGCGACAAAGACACTGGCAGAGCATCTGGTATGAAGTTTCTAGTGTTCACTCAGCTCAGCAGCCTGGCTCTTTTAGCCGTGATTCTTCTTCTTTTCTCGTATACTGGTTCTTTTTCGCTGTACTCGATCCTGCAGCTCGCATCCAGCATACCTCTTTTGATACAGTACGTAATACTTTTCTTCCTTCTTGTCACCGTTATGATAAAGATGCCACTCTTCCCTTTGCATGCCTGGATGCCGGATTCTTATCTGTCCGCCCCGACAACCGGAACCGTGCTGCTTTCGAGTCTTTTGTCAAAATTGGGCGTTTATGCGTTCCTTCTAATAGGGTTTGAGATGATACCTGCGGCCATTCTGCACGCCAGGATAATACTGATAGGCATAGGACTGCTGACTGTATTATACATAGCCGTGGTAGCAACGTCGCAGCGCAATCTGAAGAAGCTTTTCTCGTATTCGAGCATGATTTACATGGCTATGATATTCATCGGGATATCAAGCTTGACTACGGCAGGCGCGGATGGAGCAATAGTTCTTACAGTTAGCCATTCGTTTATAATAGCGATGCTGTTTATCCTCACTGGGACACTAAAGAGCAGATCCGGCTCTTATGAAATCTCCAGCATGGGCGGATACGGCGCTAAGATGCCGGCGTTATCGGTGTTTTTCGTATTTGCTGTGCTGGCTGTTATGGGCGTGCCGGGGCTGTCAAACTTTGTGGGAGAATTCCTGGTCTTCTTCGGCGCCTACAGCGTCCTTCCGATAGCGCTAATCGGGTTGATTGGAGTTATAATCTCCACTAACTATTACCTAAGCGCAATCAAAAATGTCATATTCGGCAGACTGAGCAGAGCCGGTTTAAGAGACATCGGCAAGCTTGAAACGCTGCAGATGCTGCTGCTTTCATCATTTGTAGTCTTGGTAGGAGTGCTTCCTAACCTGATAATCTCAATGTCGAGAGGTCTTATATGATAAACGCTCAGTTGATTCTTATAGTCGGACTCCTTGGTCTGGTTCTTTTAGACCTGTTGAGGCGCTATAGAAATTTCAGCCAGAGCGTTATACACTACGCAGCTCTTGCAGTTTTGCTTGTTTCTCTGGTCTCAGAAATATTATTTGGCAACTTAAATGCGTCTTTTTTCTCGGAGGTCCAGTACTCATATTTTATAAACGGATTCATACTTTTCATATCGACCCTGATATATTCCTTCTTCTTTGCGGATAAGAAGTCTTTCAGTCCGCTTGTAGACGTCCTTTTCATAGCTGCAGTCCTTGGAGCTACGCTTGTGGTGTTGTCCAGTAATCTTCTGGCTGTAATACTCTCAATAGAGCTGCTCTCGCTCTCGTCCTATAGTCTTGTGTACTTCGGAAAAACACTAGGTACGCTCGAAGGCGCTATGAAATATATATCAACAAGCATGGTTTCCTTCGTTATACTGCTTTTCGGCGCTTCGCTGGTATATGCAGGCGCCGGTACCCTGTCTTTTTCAAACCTGTCCTCTGTCAATTATATCCCATTCATTGCGGGTCTAGCTGTCATAATAGCCGGCCTGGGCTTCAAATCAACCCTGGTGCCGTTTCATATGTGGGCGCCGGATACGTATGAGGCGTCAGACAGCACTATAACCGCTTTCATAACCTCTGTTGCAAAGGCAGCGGGAATCGTTGCAATGATAAGGATATTTTTCTTCGGGTTTCAGGTATCCAGCAGCTTTGTGACCGCAGTCTTCCTTGCATTGGCCTTGTTTACTATCTTTTTGGCTGGCATATTTGCGATAGCACAGGACAGGATAAAAAGGATACTTGCCTTCTCTAGCATCTCGCAAGCCGGCTTCGCTTTTCTCGGTATAGCACTATTGAATTTACAGGCCGTGTCATCTGCAGTATTCTACATATTCTCGTTTGCAGTGGCGGATGCGCTCCTGTTCCTTTCTTTCCGTATCATGGAAGAGAAAGGCATACGCTATAAAAAAGACATCAAGCGCATGTTTTCAGTCTCAAAGATCGCGACAATAGGCTTCTTCCTGGGAGTCCTGTCTTTGTTTGGGTTCCCTCCAACCATCGGATTCGTAGGAAAGCTGCTTATACTGGCTTCGCTTCTGTCACACGGCTACATATACATAGTGGGGGCGGTGTTCCTTATGCTTCTGCTGTCGGTATTTTATTATTTCGGCCTGTTTTTGTCGCTCGACTTCAAAGCATACTCCCAAAACAAAATGAAAAAAATCAACAGCAGAGAGATAATAATCTTGATATTCTGCGTCTCCCTGTTCGCAGGGATAGCCTTTGCTACGGTATAGATGGAACTTGAAGATTTTCCCCTGAGGTTTAAAAAAGGGGTTCCGGCCGCGTTTTTTGAAGACTATTCGATAATGGGGGACATACATCTCGGGTTCGAGAAAGAGATGGAAGAAAGCGGCTACAACGTATGGGATAAAACCGAGGAGATACTGGGGAACATTCTAAAATTGGGCACAAAAAAGCTAATAATGTTGGGCGATTTGAGGGCAGGGTTTTCGGAGATATTCCCGGACGAGGGCGGAATTTTATTCAGGTTTTTATCAAATTTATCGCGAAACTTCGACGAAGTCATCATAACCAAAGGTAATCACGACGGGGGCCTTTCAAAGCTCACTTCGCGCCTTAATAATATCACCCTGTGCACGGAATTTGTGCATGGTTCGGTGGGCTTCATGCACGGGCATACTCTGCCTTCAAAAGAGTTCGTAGAAAGCGCCCGGCTGGCCTGCTTTGGACACCTGCACCCATCCATAATCCTAAGGGACAGCAACGGCGCGTCTTACCGCAATGACTGCTGGCTTTTAATAGACTTCAAATTCCCCAAAAAACTGTCTAGTAAGGTCAAACTATCAAACGGCCTGGCTTTCCCCACATTTAACCGCTACGTTGGCGGATCCGATGCGATAAATAAGAAAGGCATCATGAAGTACGCAAAAGTCACAGGAAGATTGACTCTAAATCTTACCATGCTCTAAAACTTCAATAAAAGGCGGATAACCCCTATCGAGCCCAAAAAACTATCCCGTTGCATAACTTGGCTTTAATTTTATAGCTCGTTCTCTTTTTTACGCCATCGGCCGACCCGCGTCAGACTTTCAGCAGCGCGTTATACAACAACAGCCTCATGGAATACAAAAGTATTAAAAGTACAAAAGAATTTGAATAAGTAACAACAAAATATGAAAACAGAAAACATCAAAAGCCTGGCGGATTTGATATACGACCCACATGAAAAAGCCTTTCTAAGCAGACAAGCAGTTGTGGGCATCGCTGAAAGGTTCTATAATAGATTGGGAAATCCAAAGGCAGAACAGTTTACCAAATTCTACAAATCTAACAAAGAAAAGACCAAAAAGATCTTTGAGGAATACCTGAACTCCGAGTCATTTTCAAGCATATTTAATTCTCTGATAGATGGGAAGGCCCTGCAGAATCTAATCTACAGAAACTTATTGAAGGTGGAAAAGAATTTGAGGGAAAATTCGTATGACATTAAAAAGGTATTCCAAAATATAGAGGAAAAAACTGACAGAGATTATACTGATTTTTAGTCTTTAAATACAGAATGATCAGCAAACGCCATTGTTAAGGGACGCCCCTCCCTACAATCCGTCCTTCTTTTAGCCCATTAAAAGCCATATAATGGTGGAAGCGCCGATCCTGTTAAACAGTCGTGCAACGAAATACCAAAAAACTAAACTTATATATCAACTGAACTCATATTATTACTATGGAGCCGTTCGACTTTTGGGCATTCATAGGAGGAGTGGTTCTCGTCATATTATTATTCTTTCTCGGCATGCTTGTGCCGGCGTTCTTTTACTTGTTCGTAGTTGCGCTTTTCATCGTCGTTTTTGCGGTTTTCTTTGTGACATCCGTGAAAAAATACAATCAATTTGAAAGAGGCATAATCTTCAGACTTGGTAAATTCAATAGAGTGGCAGGTCCCGGCTGGGCTGTAGTAATCCCATTTTTCGAGGAGCAGTACAAGAAAGTCGACGTTCGTGTACGGATGCTCGACATGAATTGCCAGGACGTTTTTACCCAGGATGACATAAAAGTAGCCTTAGACGGCACGATATATTATCAAATAGTAGACCCGGAAAAGGCCACGCTCCAGATAGACAATTATGGCCAGGGACTTACTACCCTTGTTCACTCAGCCATAAGAAACGCCATCGCATCGAT
>JAMCRB010000010.1:0-10662 GCA_023380435.1 Candidatus Parvarchaeota archaeon
AATTTAGATTTAAAACAGTTACTGCATATCGGTCTCGGCTTCCCGTTTTCCTTATAGTAGCTTCCCTTTATCTTGTTCAGAAAAGTAGTCTCTATCTCTTTGCCGCAGACCGAGCATTTCATAAATTCAGCCCAAACCTCTTAAGCAGGCTGGAGAACTGGCGATTCTTTGACATCTTCATAACGGTTTTCATCTTTCTGTACTGCTCCAGAAGCTCTCTAACAGTCTCTTCAGACTGCCCGCTTCCTTTGGCTATCCTCGATATCCTGCTGGCGTCAATCGTGTTTGGTTGCTCCAGCTCCTGTTTTGTCATAGAGTCCATTATAACGGTAAATTTCGGAAGGTTTACCTTCTGCTTCTCTATCATCTCCTTTTTGGATGCCGAACTGGTTATCCCGGGCATCGCGTCAACTATGCTGTCTACTCCTCCGAGCTTATTCGCAGAAGCGTACTGATCATATAGGTCAAGCAGACTGAATTCGCCTTTTATCACGTTCTTTACGCTTTCTTCATTTACCTTTATGTTTTCTTCCTTTGCCTTCTCCAATATCGATTCAAGGCCATCGAGCCCGAGAAGCTTCGTAGCGAATTTCTTCGGATCGAACTCTTCAAATTCGTTTATTTTCTCACCCGTTCCGATGAATATCACCTTCGCGCCGCTCAGATAAGCAGCGGTAAGCGCTCCGCCGCCGTTTGCAGTCCCATCGGTTTTTGTCAGTATTATACTGTTGATGTTCAGTATGTCGTGGAATTTCCTGACCTGTATCGACGCGTTCTGGCCAAGGTCAGCTGGTATGACTAAGGTTATGTTGTTTGGCTGGAACGAGTCTCTTATATCCTTTATTTCCTTGACAAGCTCGTCGTCCAGCGCATCCCTCCCTGCGCTGTCGCCTATTATTATATCGTAGTTCTTGAAGTCTTTTGAAGCGTCTTTGATTATTTTGACTGGATCTTTGCCGCCCCCCGCAATCTTAACGTTTATCTGCTTGGAAAGCTGAGACAACTGGTCGTAAGCCGCTGGCCTGAAGGTATCAAGGCCGAGAAGAAGCACGCGATACCCTCTTTTCTTGTAATAATTGGCAAGTTTTGCGGCAGTTGTCGTTTTACCCGATCCAAAAAGACCGACAAGCAGTATTTTATAAGGGACCGTATCAACGTTGATTTTCTGACCCTCTGAGCCGATTATCTCAACAAGGTTATTGTATATTACGTCTACGACCCGCTCTTTGGTAACCAGGCCCTTTCCTTTTTTTGATTTGATGTCATCCCGTACTTTTTGGATAAATTTGTCGACTATTGTTGAATCTACGTCACCTTCTAGAAGGGCTGCTTTTATATCGGAAAGGACTTCCTCTACTTTTTCATTCCCCGTCGAGTTAAGCAGTTTTCTGACTCCTGCTTTAATACGGTCAGCTAATGAATCGAATGCCATTATATAACAAGTCTAAGCTGGGATTAATATCTTTTTACGGTTATCGGAAGCAGGCCTTTTTCCATCTCGCGTTTTGCTATGTCCATATACCTGTCTTCTTTTTTGTTTACTTTTACAAGGGCTGGAGCTCCCATTGCAAGCTGCAGGGCACGCGCACCTATCAATCTCGCAGCTTCAAATTTATTGTATTCTTCCATATCAGCTTTTTATTTGTTTCATCAACATTTCATTTACTTCTTCTCTTAATTTAAATGCTGCATCTGCGCAGAAATCGACCTCTTCCGGCGTGAAAAAACCGCTTCCTCCTTTTTGTATGGAGTTTATCTTTTCGCCAACTGCTATTGTAAGGCGGCAGTCGGCCACATTTTCCTCGTCCGCATCCGGATCAAAGAATATCGTGTCGCCGATTTTTACAAAGGTGTGGCTGATTGGGAGTTTGGTCTTGTCAAGAGGCACCTCCTTGTAATCCTCCATGTTTTCTATTTTAAATTTTGCGTCCAAAAGGGCGCTTATGGCCGCTATATTTGCTGCGTCCATCAGGTTCCCGTCGTTGTTTACAGCGACGATGTCTATGTAAACGAAACCCGCTTTCTTTGCAGGTTCGATTATAAGGTTTGATAAGTCGATTATGTTGGACTCCCTTATGCCTCTGTCCGTAACACGGCCGACTTCTACAGAGTAGGTTATCCTGTCGCTAGCATATTTGCTTGCAAGTTCAGAAGCCTCGAAATTTACTATAAGGCCGCCTTCATTTGGCCTGTCCTTGAAAGGCTCGCCGGGTAAGACTTTGACTCCTGCGATAACATCTGTTTTTCCTATCTTTACCCTGGCAGAACCGTCAGAGTGATTTATCACTTTATTTTTTATTTCGATCGGCCTCCTTTGCCCTGGCGACCTGCCGCTGAGGCGTATCTGCTTTGCCGCCAGATCCCTTATATATTCGTAATTTTCCAGAGTCATAATTCCTTCATTTTCTTCAGAGATTCGCTCAGAGATTCGAAAAACTCCTTGCTTATCTCCCCTTTGTCCGCTAGTTTCTTTATTCTATCTTCATTCTTTATGGCGACCTCGCCGTTTTCAAGCTTTGATGAAACATCCAGGGAGATGAACTTTGAGAATTTCGGGAATATCTCCGGTTTGAGGACCATCAGTTTTTCAGTTGATTCTCCCTTCTTTATCACGACAAAGTTATCTTCGACGTCTATGTGATAGGTCTTTTCGTCCCATCCACCGACTGAAGACATAGACAGCGATTTTACCTCGCCTTTCTCCATCTCTATGTCCCTTACTATGCCGTCCATCTTGAAAGTGGTACCATTTAATCTTGCAAAATTTAAGCGGTACATTTTATCCTTGACGGGACCGTAACGCGCCAGTACACTTGAAATCTTTTCTATTATCTCCTGCTCGGAGTATTTGTCGAGCATCATCTCAGAAAGGTCAGTCAGTATCGTATAACCTGCAGATTTAAGGCTGTGGTGTCCGCGAACTGTAGGCATGACTGTCCCTCGTATCTCATCAAGTTTGTACTTGTCTTTCTTGCTTATAAGAACGAAGTATTTGTCAAGCCCTTGGTATATTACAGAAGGCTCATTGCATGATTCGAATTTTTCGCTTATCTGCTTCTCCTCCTCCTGCAGCTTCGACAACTCTTCCTTTAATACTTCAGGGTCCTTTTCCTCTGCTCCCTGCATCCATAATATGCCCCAATCTTTCAGATTAAGTCCTTTTGCGATGTCGTAAAGCTTATCCCTTCCTTCGCTTGAGTGCACTCCGCGGCTTATTTTTGTAAAACCGTTCTTTATCAGTATTACGTCGTCTCCGAATATTCTCAACTGATTGGACAGCATTATCTTCCCGTCGTAGCTTCCCTTGGCCTGTATAAGTATCTTAGAGCCAGGTTTTACATAACCCCAGAAGCTCTTCATGTCCAAAGTCCCCTCTTCTTCGTCGGGCAACGATATTATTATTGACTGGGATTTTTGGTCCACGTTCTTTATTATTCCGCAGTATATCTTACCGACTTCCTCTTTGTAGAATATGCTGAACTTAAGGTGCTTTTTTAATGCATCTATTACCCCTTTGGCCCCGTTTCCAAAGACATAGACACCCTGCCTGGATTCTATGTCCTCCACCATTACATCCGGCCTATCATCTGATTTTATGTTAAAAGCCGACTTAATCGCCTCTGCAGGCTGCGTTATTTCTATCCCTGCATCCGTCAGGATTTTCGTCACCGCTGTAGAATAAACTCCCCTAACTTTTACTTTCATTCAAAAACCTCCCCTTTAAAACAGATTTCTCAAGTTCGTATATCTTATTAGCTCCTACTTTGCCCATCTCTACTATCTTCTTAAGCTCTTCCTTCGTGACCTTGCCGTCTAGCTGCAAAAGCACGATCTCATTCTTGGAAGGCAGGAATGCGATTGGTACATCCGTTGCCCCTCCTTCATGGAAGTCTTCCTCTTCTTTTGTGAGATCTAGGCATATAGAGTCTCCTATCTTCCCTGCTGCAACAGCAGCCACCAGGTCGCGCATCGGCAAACCGGCGTCCGCGCACGCCATAGAAGCGGCCGTAAGGCTTGCACAGCGTGTGCCTGCATCCGCCTGAGTCACGTATACACGGATGGTTATCATTGAGCGCGGGAATTCCTCCAGAATTATCGCTCTGTTAAGAGCGTTGGTTATAACGTCACTGATCTCCATGTCCCTTCTGTCCATTCCTGGCTTAGCTCTATCCGGTACGGAGAATGGGAGCATGTCATATTTGCACATTATTATCCCTTTGTCTACTTTTTCAAAATGTTTAGGCTTTACTTCTTCAGGGCCGTACACCGCCGCTATTGCTTCCGTATTGCCTATCCTGAACCTGGCACTGCCCTTTGCGTTTGGTATTATCCCAGTCTCAGCCTCCATCGGCCTTAATTCATCAAAACCGCGCTTATCAAACCTTTCTTCGTACATTTTCCAATAACCCCCTTACACTTTCCATTAAATTCTGGTTTGCGTGATTTTCGTCTATAAACTTCACGGCCGCAAGAGCCGCCGTCTTTCCATCATCCTGGCCGTTAACCCAGACCACGCCGTTCTGGCCCACCAGTATCTCGCAGCCAGTCATCTCTTTTATCATATTTATCATCGCGCCTTCTTTTCCTATAAGCCTTGGTATCCTTGATATGTTTATCTTAGATATCATATTTGAATCGAGTTTGCCGTAATTTGATCCTCTCATCGAAATATCAGCGGAGTTGTTTGCGTATATTCTGAAAAGCCTGGCGTATATCAGGTCTCCCAGCTGAAGGTACTTATCCAGCTCGCCCAGCTCAGCCCTGAAATTAACGTCCCTGGAGTCAAGCCTCGTGTAATAAGGTGCGTCTATATCAACTACCCAGTACTTAGTGCTGACCTCGACTATCCTGCCTATTACATTGTCGCCTTCCATCGGCATGTATATACTGGTCATCGGAGACACTGATACTCTGCCGTTGTAATTCTGCACCGTGCCCAAAAACTTTGAGAATACGTTGCTGCCCTCTGAATATGTACCTTCTCCACCGTTTCCGGAGTCGGATACGAGCATTCCTGGCGTAACTATTTCATAGTTCTTTATTTCCATAATTATGTTTTTTCAAATACTGCATTGCCGTGTGTCGCACTTTTTATTTTATTCAAAAGTTCACTTTCGCTGCCGGCTTTGACTGAAAACGTGACGAGCAGTGCGTCATCGTTTCTTGTATTACTCTTAATGCTTGCCAGCCTTTTTAAATATACCATTGCCTCGTTTGAGTACTGCAAAGGCACAGTTAGCCGGTACGAGAACTCGCCCATCCTTATTGGGAGTATCTTTTTCAGCTGCTCTAAAACCGCAGCTTCTTCCTCTTTCTCCGGTTTGTTTATGTCAAAATTGTGATGGACTTGCTGCATCGCGATCTCTATCCTCTGGCGAGGTATTGGAAGGTTTGTGTTCATGTCTATCGCCATTGAAGCTACGGAGTCTATTATGCGATTCTTCAGCAAAGTCAGCTGTTTTTCCCTGTATGCTGTGCTAACCTGAACTTCGCCTTTCCTTATTATCTCGAGAGCTATCTTGTTAATATCATCCGTCCCGAACTGTTTTTCAAGGTTGCCCGCTACTTCACCCTTCTTTATGTCCTTGAAAACTTTGTCAACCATCAAAGCAGACTGGGCATCCTGGCTTTTTCCCTGGCGTATCTCCATGGCCTTATCGCAGTCTACAAATATCTCGTAGTTTTTATCCTTTATTCGCAATCTAGCTATGACTCTATCTACCATCTTAATTTTAAATCATTACACGTATTTTGCTATCTCTTCCTTCGAAAGCTTACGGAAGCCGTCCTGGTCTATAACCGCAACCTCAAATTTGTCGGAATCGGCCTTTCCTTCTTCTAGCTTTAAAGCCTTGATTCCCAGTTTGAGGAGGTTTTCTGTATCCATATCCGGCTTGTATTCTTTCTCGAGGAATTTATTTATCGAATCTGAATTTCCGCCTATTGCTGCACCCTTATACTGGAAGAATGTTCCGCTTGGATCAAGCATAAACAGCACCGGTTTGCTGTCTTTGACTTCTCCAAAAAGTATGCTGACACCGTAAGGTCTGGCGCCACCGTATTGTGTGAGCGACTGCATCTCAGCGCTTATGCCCTTCACTACCAGAGTTAAATCCGCTTCCTCGTTGTATGTGACCCGGAACTGCTGTGCGTTTACCTGCGCCTTTTCTATTAAAGTGCGGCCGTCTGCTATCATTCCGGCTATTGCAGCCCCTATGTGCTCGTCAATCTTGAATATCTTCTCTATGCTCTCCGGGACTATCAGCTTCTCTAGGTCATGCAGCTTCTTGTCTGCAACGAATACTATGGAGTTCTTTCCGACAAGTCCGACTGCAGCGAAGCCTTGTGAAACTGTCCTTTTTGCGTATTCTACTTGAAGTATTCTTCCGTCGGGGTTGAATAGAGTAATAGCTCGGTCATAACCCATCATATCACCAGGTGGTTCCATATTTCTTTTCCTCCTCTTTTATTCTTTTTAAATTTCCACTATTCTTTATTGTAAGCAGATTCGCTTTATAAAACTTACTGAACAAAGAAAGTAAGAACACCACATGATATTTAAACTCATTATCGACGGATATAACGCCTAAAATGCCTTTTTTTGCCTTTATGGTGAGTTCTGGTATTACTCTGACCCTGGCTTTTATACCCAAAAACTGGTCGAATCTGTTGAGCAGAGAGAATATGGACTTTGCGAAATCGCCAGTATCCTCCATCCCCTCGATAAAAACCAGTATATATCTCTTCTTAAATCTCATAAAATTAACTTCTTGGATCGAAAACGTGGATTGAATATACTACCAAAAACGATGCTGCAATCGCTATGGCTGTCAATGCAAATATGTTTACTGTGATTCCAAAAGCGCTATCGATCCAGCTGTAAAAAAGCGACACGAAGCCTATGAATACGACTATGCCTATCACGACCAACTCTATTATCCTCTCCCATTCCTGCTGCGCCATGTACTTTAAATGATATTTTATTCAATTTAAACCTTTAATTCTCAGTCTTTAAAACTGCCCGAGTACTTTTTACCGAGGTTCTTTGGGGATAGATCAAGAATAATCGTCTTAAGGGAAGTCATTTCCTCTATGCTGTAGCCTACCCCCTCCTTTCCTGCGCCGGAGTCCTTTACGCCCCCGAATGGGAAATAAGCCGTTCCATGCGAAGGCGCGGAATTCAATGTAACGTTGCCGACCTGCAGGGCTTTCATAATTTCCCAGGCTGAGTAGAAGTCATCTGTGAAAACTGCGGAATCAAGGCCATATTTTGAATTGTTGGCTATACGTATTGCATCATCCATATCCTTTGCCTTTATTACGGTGACTACTGGACCAAAAGTCTCTTCATTTGCTATTTCGGCGTCCAGCGGGACATCTACAAGAAGGGTAGGCTCATAATACGCATCCTTGTAATTTCCACCTGCGATAAGTTTAGCGCCCTTGTTTATCGCGTCTTTTACCATTTTGTCTATTCTCTGAGCTGCTTTTGAGCTTATTACCGGTCCAACCGTTACTTTTTCATTTTCTAGCGGGTTTCCGAAATTGTAATCGGCCATGTGCTCCTTTAGTTTATCGACAAAACTGCTGTATATTTTTTCGACGGCTATAACTCTGCTTATAGCATCGCATCTTTGGCCGGCAAGTTCTAGCGACCCCTTCACGCATTCTCTGGCTGCAAGATCCAGGTCTGCGTCTGCCATCACCAAAGCCGCGCCTTTTCCACCAAGCTCCAGATGGATTTTCTTCAATCCGGCTATGCTCGAAATGTGTTTTCCTACGTCGGTACTGCCGGTGAAGCTTATCATGTTCACCTTATCGCTCTGCGTTAGCATATCGCCGCTTGAACCACCTGAGCCGGTCAATACCTGCAGCGTGCCTGATGGCACACCTGACTTCCTAAGAACCTCGGCGCACATCAAGAATGCTATCGGGTCTGCGCTTGGTGGCTTCAATATTACCGAATTTCCCGACAACAAAGCAGGTAGCACTTTAGCCACAGAGGTATAGACAGGATAATTAAAGGGGGATATGCCAAGTACTGTGCCAAGTGGTTCTCTTATTACAAGGGCGATTTTCTGAGACGTATCACTAGACCAGTCCCCTGGTAGGTATTCTCCTATTATCTTTCTCGAGTCTTCCATGCTCAACCGCAGCCTCTCGATCATCGCGTTGAATTCTCCGCTTGCAGATCTGAATGATTTCCCCGATTCGCGTACAAGCATGTTGACTATCTCTTCCTTGTGTTTTTCGAGCTCGACTCTTGCGGTATTCATCAGCTCTATCCTGTCTATAGCGGCCATTCCGCGTATTTTAGATTTGTTTGAATCCGCCGATGACACGGCTTTGTTTATTAGCTCTTCATCAACAGAACCTATTTCGGCTATTTTAGAACCATCTACTGGTGAGATTAAATCCATCTTCTGCTTTGTTTTGACCCATTTCCCGTCTATAAGGACTTTGAACGAAGGCACGGTCCCATCATCATATATCTCCGAGAAGTACTCGCTTAGTTTTAGTTTATCCATTATATTGAGATGTTTTCGATTAACTTAAATGTTTCTGTATGGTAGAAAATCGCTTTAAACTGATTTATTTTAATAGTATCGACCCGACTATCCTGTTCTTTCCAATTGCCAGACTAGTGTCAGCTATGATAATGCTTTCTTGTTTTGACAGAATCGGCTTGCTGAATGAGACCTTTACTGACTCCCCGTCTCTTTTCAGGCTAAGTCCAAAATTCCTGCCACAGACTGCGCATGTCATAACGGATGAACTGAAAGGATCCAGTTTATAGAAATCGGTCTTAGTAAATACACAGCTAAATTCGCTCTTTACGTCATTCGAAGACGAAATCTCGTAATTCGTGTCAAAATCCTTCTCATCAACGTTATTCAATGCTAAACCGACGTGCTCTCCCGTTTCGCATGATTCCCTGTCTTGGTCCATAACCTGTATACTTTTTACCGTGACTTGTTTTCCTGAAGGTATTAAATACATCTTCTCGCCTTTCTTTATTCTTCCACCTAAAACGAACCCGAGCACGACCTGGCCTATGCCTTTCACTATAAAATGTTTGTCTATGGACACGGCAGGCAATGTGTTTTTTGCCGGTAACGCCGGTATCTTGCCGATCTCGCCGGTCTTAGTGAATTTTCCAACCTTATATTTTGAAAACAGAGTATCAAAAGACTGCACGTCAGAATAATCATCTGTCAACACGAATCCTGCAGTGATGTGGGAATATTCCAGTGCAAGAGCTATTTCAGCGTCCAGGGCAGATACTTCTTGATTCAGTACGAATACTGCCGCATCTGAAATAGAAAGTACTCTCAGGAAAGTAGAGATCGAACCGGGGTAATCGAGCGGGTAAACGATTATGTCTCCTGTCTTGGCAAGCGCTATCTGCATGTTATTGATAGAATCTAGTTTCTTGGATATGATGTGTTTTAATCTCTCTTCGGAAAGCTCTTTTGAGGAAAACATTGCGATTATCATGATAATGGAAGGCTGCGTTGATTCATAAAGATTTTCACTCTGATTCCGCACAGACATTGATGTATATTAAGAGATTTTTTACGCAGACCATGGACATTTTCATAGTGTATCTCTGACAAAAGAATCTCAGCAGACGTTTAATTCGCCCTTCAGTATTCTGTCGGTTATGCCGGGTAACGAGGCCAGATTCTCGCTTATAAATCCCAGGACTTCGTCTTTGTTTTTTCCGTCGAGTTTTTTGTCGGTCTGCACCGAAAGAGATAGCGGATCTTTTATATCATCTCCTATCCTGCCCAGCATTGTTATGCGGTTCTTGACTCCAAATTTATCGTATATTTTCTTAGAAAGATCAAAGGAGAAAAGGCTGTAGATTTTTCCTATATGAGTCACAGGGTTCTTTCCTGCTGCGGCCTCGAGCGTCATCGGCCTTCCGGGGGTTATAAGTCCATTTACTCTGTTCCCGCGCCCGACTGCGCCGTCATCTCCGCTTTCCGCGCTTAAACCTGTCACTGTAAGATAGCAGCCATCAAGACCCTTGCCCTTCCTGTCCATCCCGTTAATCTTTACTTTGATTTTCCTGGGGACGGCGAGTTTCTTCTCTTCTTGTATTGATTTGTTCGACTCTTTCAGATAAGTCTCTATGTACTCTGAGATCTCTTTTTTCTTCCTAAAATAGTCTGACTCGGAATTCACAAACCGGTCTACGAATGCCATCGCGACTGTTACTGTGATAGAACTGCCCTTTCTCAGGCCCATGACTTTTATATCCTCTCCCGAAAAGGGGAATGTTTTCTTCGATTCCTTTGAGTTCAGGTATCTCTCTAATTTAAGGACTAATTCCTCCAGGTGGCTCATTGGATAGTATCCAACGGCAAACGAAGTGTCATTTGAGCTTATCTTGTCCTCGTCATAAAACCCGCTTGTTAAATCCATAGAGCCCTGGCCGGTTTCAAACAGATACCTCAGTTTTTCCGGGTCAAGAAACCTTAGATTTGAAGCAATCCACTTCTTTGCAGAGTCCTCTGCTATCTTAGTAACGGGAATTTCTTCTCCATTGAACCTTGCTGTGGCCCTGCCTGAAAACATAATCGAAGGGTATTTTATAATCTTCCCGCCGCCAAATTCCGGCTTTGACTCGCCGCCGATCAGCTCTAACTTATCAAC
>JAMCRB010000010.1:11252-22329 GCA_023380435.1 Candidatus Parvarchaeota archaeon
AACAACGTCCCCTACTCCGAAGCAGAGGCGTATAAAGTGATAGACGCCTTAAAAGAGCACAGTAAAAACTGCGATACGCTTATACTCCCGGGAACTATGGTGTCCTACGATGACAAAGGCAAATTATTGAATTATATGCCCGTGATACAAAACGGGAAACACCTGAAGAACATATACAAAATAAGCGACGGAGGGACGCGTTTTTTCAGTCTTTTTGGTTTATTAAAACTGGGAATTGACGAAGAAAACTGTGATAAGGAGTATTTTGTCCCAGAGAACAACGTACTTTATGCGGACAATAGAAAAGTCGGGGTTGAAATATGCGCAGATTCTGGCCTTCTGAGGGAGGTCGGCGTAAAAGACCTGGATTTACAGGTTCTATCTTCTTGCGGAAATTCCACGATTGAGCCGGCAGTTGAAAAAGGAAAATATGTCGTCTGCGCCGACGGGGCCAGCGGCGAGTATTTTGTCAAGAAATTATATGGTAAAGAAGTAAAAAAGAAGTCTGGCGACTTACTTAGCATCTTTACCGACAGACTGGTTTAATCCTGTATAATTTTTTATTTCATTAATTGCTATCACTAGGCCCGCATGTGCAAACCCCTGCGGGTAATTGCCCAGGAAATCGCCGTTTTCCACATCTATATGTTCGCCTATCAAACCATTCTGCTGGCTTATTTTTGATATATTCAAAAGAAGATCCGTAGCTTCTTTTGTCCTGCCGCTTCCGGCGTATACTCTGCTAAGCCAGGTAGAGCAGAGAGTAAAGGGATGTTTTGCCTCCCCGAGGGTATCAGACCGGTATCTGAAAACATACCCGTCTAAAACGAGTTTTTTCTCTATTTCTTTCAAAGTCTTGTCGAAAATTGGGTCCGATATTTTTATAAATCCGATTAGGGGAAGATTGAGAAGCGCCCCATCGACCTGGTCAGATCCGGGGAATTTGACAAAATGCCCGTCTTTTATGCAGTTTTTCATTATCCATGATTTTACCGCAGCCGCATTTTCAGACCATCGATCTTCCTTCCCGGCCACCGATGCGAGTTTGCCTGCTTTATCCAGAACGGCCCACATCATAGCTTTTGAAAACGTGAACTGCTGGTTTGTGCTTTCCTCCCATATTCCAGCATCTCCAAGTTTCCAGTTTCGTGCGACCCAATCAGCGCAGTATTCGATTGCCCAGAGAGACTCAGATATAAAATCTTTGTCTTTTGATTTTTGATAATAGTCGAACAAGGCCCCTATAAAAAAGCCCTCGATATCGAGCTGTATCTGCCGATATGCGGAATTACCTACCCTAACTGGCTTTGAGTTCTTGAATCCTGAAAGCCAATCTATGGTTTTCTCTGGGAAAGGAGCCGAGCCATCTAGCTCGTATAATGGCTGATTGAAAGGTTTACCGGAGAAATCCATGATTCTCATAAGAAATTCTATTATCTTTTTACCCTGGCTGAGCAGCCCTGCGCTTGTGAGAGCAGCAGCCATTATGCAGGAGTCTCTCACCCATATGAAGCGGTAATCCCAGTTGCGGCTTCCGCCAATTGTCTCTGGCAAAGACGTAGTCGGGGCGGATATGGGGGCGCCGGATGGAGCGTAGAAAAGCCCAAGTATAACCGATAACGAATTCGAGTAAAGTTTTTCCAGGCCATTGTCATCTGTGCCGGGTGATTTTATCCTATATTCTTTCGGTAGCAAATGCTCCCAATATTTCATTGTCCTTTCGAACGCTTCTTTTGGGTATGAAATCAGGTCGCCTTTCTCGCTGAAAAGTCCCTTTGATATGTCTTGTGAGTAAAGTATGTAGATATATCCTTTACCAGGATTTACAGAAAAATGCCCTCCTTTTGAAGAAACAGCTAGGCCGAAGAACCTGACTTCCAGGCCTTCTGTGGAGTTTGGCACGTAGAATTTCATTCCATCGCCTTTTATCTCCATTGATGGTTTTATCCTACCATAATCAAAAGTCGGAATGATCTCAAGGTCCAGGACTATATTTGTATCGACTTTCCTTATTATTGAGGTCTGGCCGAAGGGCATAAAGTCTGTTATCATAGCGCGGCCCTTGAGGGTCTGGAAGGTTGTTTCTAGTATATTTGGTGCTATGTATACCTGCGATATCTTCGCCTCGTCGAGCGGTTTTATTGAGAAGTGACCACCCGCATTTTCGTCCAAAAGCCTGCAAAAAATGGGGGAGCGGTCAAACTTTGGCATCGGACTCCAGACTATATCGCCATCCGAGGATAAAAGTGCCCCGCTTATCTGATTGCTTATAAATGAAAGATCTTTTAGGTGCATTTATAGACGTGTAGGTCATCATTTATATCCGTTAACAGCGTTTGTACAAAGATTAATAATAAATAGACACCAATCTTAATTGAGCAGGGGTAGCGAAGCGGTCAAACGCGTAAGGCTTAGGACCTTATGGCTTAGGCCTTCGAGGGTTCAAATCCCTCCTCCTGCATTTTTAATAGATCGTATAAATTTCTTTTTATAATCAATTAGGGAAATGAGACATGAGAGATTCGATTTTTAGCTTGATTTATCTGAGACTGTGTGACATGAGGAAATGGTGGGGTTGCCAGGATTTGAACCTGGGTCAAGCGGTTTCTTCTTAATCATCCTCGTTTAGAGTCATGTTTCCAGATGAACTGGAGCCGCCTATTCTGCCTGGTTAGACTACAACCCCTTAAGTGAATATTTTGTACTTGTCTTTATTGTATAGCTCCTCCATTATACGGTCTTCTATTGCCTTGTCCATCGTAGTGGACAGCCCGACTCTTTCCTTTATCTCCTGATAGGATTCGAATGGCTTCAAAGTCCGCTCTGACAGTAGTTTCTGGCCCGTCTTTTTGCCCATCCCCGGTATGAGATTTATTGCATGGAGCCTTACATTTATTGGTCCAAGTTTGTTTATCAATTCGACGTATTTTTTCTCGTTTTCTATCACTATCTGATGTATCCGCTCCTTCAGCAGAAGGCTGCCGGCCGAGCTTAGTTTGTCCGGAGGAATGCGTTCGACTATGTGGTGCACCTCTTCGCGCTTGTCTTCGCCTATATACACTTTCTGGCCCGGCTGCACTTTTACGTCCTTTTTTAGGACCACGAGCAATAAGCCGAGTGACTCCGTCAGGGCTATGGCTGAAGGCCTTCTGTCCTTCGAATCGGCCATCCCATAGGGCAGATACTCCAATATATAAGCATATTCGTCTCTTGGCATAAAAAACTAAGGATTTTGCGTGTTATAAATGCTTTTTTAGCACCGCTAGGATTTTCTTTATCTCCTCTTCTTTTATAACAGATTTGAGAGGGGACAGTATAGCCCTCACCTGGTCAACCGAAGTAGGGGATACGTCTATAAGCATCATCATGTAATCATCTCTTATGTTAAGGTTCAATGCTGCCAATTCATCGAAAGTGGCCCTAAAATCGTCTATTTTTATGTTCTTTTTTATATGGGCTATTAGTTTTTTACCCATTTCGCTGTTTTCTTCTATTGCTTCCATGTATTTTTCTTTGACTTCCGTCTCGCTTATCACTTTTTCATCGATTATCTCGTATTCCATGTCTAAAGCCTCTTAATATGAGCAGGAAGCAAATCCAGTCTTTTCTTCGCGTTTCCTTTGCTTATCTCAACTGTATATGCTTTTCCTTTCTTAAATATTATTACGCCAGGAAGGCCGAAAAATCTTCTGTTCGGTATGTTACGCTGTATTGAAGAATCTGGTGCTATTATTACCTTATCGCCCGGTTGAAACCCCTGCAGTGACCTTTTTATATCGATAGTTCCTTTTTTGTCTTGATCACGCTTCAGCCTTCTCCTCGAGCGCCTGTGCGAGCCTTTTCCCTTTATAACCATAGACCTTTACTCCTCTTCTTATATTTATATACTTTAATCCGAATGCGTATTTAACCTTTTTAATTCTGGCAAAATCTATGGAGAAACCCATTGGATGTTTGTAGTTAAACCATTGTTATTGTTACCGCTGTAATCATTCGCGTTGCCATCCAAAGGGTACCATGCTACCAGTCCATTTGTAGTCGGGGGCAAGCCCGCATATCCTTCATCATACATTGTTTGTATCTGGCTATTTGAAAGTGCAAGACTATAGAGTTGGACATTGGCTATTCTACCGGATAGCTGATATGCGCCGACTGCCATTGCGCCAGTGCCCTGATAACCTGGGTGGTCTAAAGTATAGGGACTTTCAGCGCATTTTGCATCCACACAAATCTTAACATAATAGCTAGAGGATGAAGTGTTATACTCAAAGATTCCGGTTATAAGCGCCCATTTATCAAAAGGGACGAAGATTGATGGTGATGTCTGACCGGCTGCGCATGAGGTGTGAGTGACGTTCCACTCTAACTCATTTGTCCAAAAACCACTCGAATTTGCCGCGAAATCCTGTACGCCCGATGTACAGCCAAATTCAACCTGGATTAGAGCTACACAAGGATAATGCTGGCATGAAGCGGTATCAGATGTCAGATTTACCCAAGATGACAGGGTATAAGACCCGCCTTGCCACAGACTATAAGTGGTTGTTGAATTTGGGATATATATTTGACTTTGATTTACAGTGAAATTTGCTACTGTATTCTGTACGAAAGAGGATGTAGTCCCTGTGACAGAGCCGGTACTTATATAAGGCCCAGGCAAGGGTTGGCCGGGCTCTGTGTACTCCAGCGTCACTGTGGACGAAAAATGAACATTTGATGAGTTGACACAGCCGTTAAGTATAAGTATCTTACCGGAAGAGCCTGGAAGTATGGCCTCAGAAACGTTTGATGAGAAGGTTTTGCCATTGTATGTGGAATTTGCGTATTTTATGAAAACGAGATTTCCGAGCGCATCGTTGAGTGATAAGACCAATACACCTGATGGAGTGCAGTCGGCCTGAGTGCCTACAAAACCGGAGAATCCTGTTACTGTAAAGGACAAAGACGATGCTGGGGAGAAGATACCCAAGGAATACAGAACTGCTGCGACAATGACGATGACTAAAATGGCCCAGCCATAGGTCATCATGTATTCCAATGCGGATTGCGACTTGTGAGTTAAACTCATATAATAAAGAAAAAAAGAGTAGATAAATAGTTTATTTTAAGCTAGATTTCTGTTAGATTTGGATTATTGATTAAAATAAAGCAAAATTAAGTATAGTAAAGCCAGATTATCTATACTTTCCTTTATTATCTCTGTATTGCTTGTATATGCTATACCCTGCGATACCAAGTGCATAAATAGACAATCCTATAAGTGCATAACCTGTAGGGTCTAAAAATGCAAAGGAAAACGGAGTCGCTTTTGCACCATTGCTCTTTATTATATCCGCTAGCTTTTTACTTACCATTTGAATTTTAAATGACCTAAGCTTAAATACTTTTATAATTTTACTATTACATTGTATTTTTTTATACTTTCATAGTCCGGTTTTAGCCGATATTTTATCGGGAGTACGTCCTCTGTAATGTTTTTTAGCAGCCCTAAAGAGATATAAACGGACAGGGCCAGGGCTTTTACTTCCAGGTTTACATCCTGTTCCAGTTGGGATGCGAGTCTGCTGTCTCCCAATACAAATTTTCTCGCGATGCCGGATAATACTCCAAGATCTATGTTTATAGAATTGGTAATTTTTATGCTGCCATACAGTTTCTCATCTTTTTTTATCTTTATGAATTTTATAAGATTGGTGCCTCGGAGTTCATAAAATTCTGGTTTAAATTCGTATCCTGTCATTATTTTTTCTAGACCAGTCTTCAGCTTGGACATTATTCGATTTTCATTGTTTCTAAGAAAATTCCCAGAATCAAAAAGCGGGTTTAGGCATAGCTTACCATAAATCCCGGTTGCACCATAGCTTGTTATTTTTAACAGCTGTATCGACTCGAAAGGATATGGAAGGCGCTCGTTCAATAAGATACAGTTATCGGCTGTTTCTGATAAATCTACATAGTCTTCTTTTGACAACTGGTTTTCAAAATTGTTTATGATCGTTTCGAGCCGCTCGTTTGACATATCATCAATATACTTTAGCATTATTTACTATTAAAATTATCTTAGTGCCTATTTAGTGCCCTTTATAAGACTTACAATCTTCATTAGATTCGAAACGTTCCAATCCGCTTTGTCCACTTTTTCGCCGCTTCTTGATATGAACACCGTTAAAGCACCTATTTCATGACCAGGCTCTACATCATTTATGCTGTCTCCTATGACGATGCCCTCCTTCGGATCGATTTTTATCATGTTGAAGGCCTCAACAAACACATCTGGAAACGGTTTTCCCCTTTCGACGTCATCTGAGCTTACTACCGCATCCAAAAATCCGCTTATCCCGCTCATGTCAAGCACATCTTTTAAGAGATCCCTGGACATACCAGTAGCAACTGCTATCTTTAGTCCCATGCGTTTTACTGACTCTAGAAATTTTATCGTATCGGGATATAGCAGCTGATCGGCGTTCTTTATGTATTTTAAAACTTCTTCGCGGCGTGTCTGCTTAAGTTTTCTTAGGAGTTCTTTATCTGGGCCCTCTTTGTATCTTTTTATAATGTCTTTTGGGGAGAGACCTTTTATGTTCTTCAATAGCTCATCGCTGGTCTGCTTTATTCCTGCTTTCATGAACGCCGCTTCCCAGGATTTTGCCAACACTTCTGCAGTGTTAACTAACGTACCGTCTAAATCCGAAACTATGGCTTTTATCATATAATATATATCATTATCATATGCATTATAAAATACTTTATAATCGTTATACTGCAACATAAGATTTGATATGCGGTTTCCTGCTTAAGTTCCGGGCCCATAAACATCATTTTCCGCTTGATATCTTATCTATCGGCAGATTATTCTAACCACCAAAAAGACATAAGTATAAAAAGAACAGGATTATAGTATGAAAGTTATATAATAGTATGGATATAAATTTATTCAACCCCATATATGAGGGAGTATACATAACTCTATTTTTGTCCTATCTCTTGGGGATAATCCATGGTATAACTCCG
This sequence comes from Candidatus Parvarchaeota archaeon, assembly GCA_023380435.1. Classification (GTDB taxonomy): domain Archaea; phylum Nanobdellota; class Nanobdellia; order Parvarchaeales; family Parvarchaeaceae; genus Parvarchaeum. Next base: position 18,264 of record JAMCRB010000010.1, read on the forward strand.
GACGAGCACACATGGCCGATTACATTTTCATATGCAGTCGGTAGCGGCAGCACCAAAAAAGGTGCGGAAGTCGGGGCGATATTCTCGCTGGGTTTCACACTTCAGCGTGCCCTCATGTCTGAACTTGTGTTTTTTGCATTTATCTTCGGCCTTGCGACTTTCAGGAACTTTATATCTTCTCCCCTGTTCTTTGGGATAGTATACGCAATAGTCGGAGCAGTTATGTACATAGCGGGGCACTACGTCAAATACGGAAGTTTTTACCCCCATGTTGAAGTTGACAAACTTATAAGCGGCCGGCTAAAGGGTAAATTCAGGCATAAAGATGAGGACTTTTACACCAGGGACGTAAAGACCTGGATGGCTTTCATACACGGCTTGATAGCAGGCTTCGGTTTCGGGGCTTTTGCGCTGATAATTTACTTTGTTTTCGTGCCCAACATGCCAAACGCCTATGTTGCCTTTCTTCCCGGTCTTATGTTCGGGTTGGGTACGATGACTATGCAATTCACTTTCGGCGCTCTTTTCGGTACCTGGATAAAGAAGATAAAAAGAATAAGCTTGAAAGGGCTTCAGTTTATAGCAAGGTACATATCCTCAAGCGTGCTGCTGTACGGCGGCCTTGTTTTCCTAGTAGCGGGCATACTGATAATAATATTCCCCCAGGTCATAACATTCGGCGTAATAACTCCCCTGCAAATACACAATTTGCACGACCTGGGGATTGGTTTCTTTATAGTAATATCTGTAGTAGTCGGAATAGGATTTGTCTCTTACTCGAGAGCAATCCGCATTGCTTCGGCCAAATACTCTCTGCCGTCTAAATAAGTTTTTTCATCAATACCGCATTTTTAAGCATCCAGCGGTCGTTGTTAAAAAATGCGAAGGATTGGCGTGGCTTCGCTTTTTTGATTTCTCCACAGACCGCATCAATCTCGGATTGGGAATAATCATAATCATACCATCTCCTCCGCCCGTGCATCCTTAGGTAGATTTTATCAGTTGTTTTTATTATACTCCTGTTTGCAGGCGAATCAATACTGCAGAAAGTCAGCCGATTTCTTTTGAAGTAATCAAAAACATCATGATTAAACCATGACGCATTTCTAGGCTCTATCACCGCCTTTCGTTTTAGGCCAAGGTCTTCTATCAGTTCCAATATCGAGTCTTTCTTGTCTTCTTTCATGTTCGGAGGGAGCTGAAAAAGGTAGTTATTTATCCGCGGCTCTAGCTCCCTGAAAATATCTATAAAATCACTCATTGGTCTTCTGGATTTTTGATTAAACCTTAGAACGTGTGTTATGAACCTGTTCACCTTTATACTCCAAGACAGGTTTTTTCCGCTATCTGCCCATGATGATACAGAGGTTTTCGCAGGGAACTTGTAAAAACTGTAATTCAGTTCAATGGCGTTTAAACCGGAATTCAAAACATACCATTCAAGCGTTTTTGCAGGGTTCCAGGGATACGACCACCCGGATGTACCTATATAGAACTTCTTCAGGGCCATCTATTGAAGAATCATTCCTTTATTTTATGCATTTTGCACAGGTCCGTCCTGAACTCTGCTAGGTCTTCTGGTATTTTAAAAACTATCTCTGAGTTCAGCGGAAGACTGTCTTGTTTCTTCTTGGTCCAGACTTCTTTGTTAAATTCGGCTATCCTTGACATTATTTTTATCGAATCCGGATTGTAAGTTTCCTCTTTTGGAAAAACTACCAAGTGAACTGATCCGCTATGGCCGGTCCCAATCCATATCGACTCTGCTAAAAACGGGGATATGGGCGCCAAAAGAAGAGTTATTTTCTCCAGTACAAGATTCAACGCGGATATTGCAGACTCTTTTTCCCTTTCTGAGAATCCCTCTCCATAGGCGCGTGATTTTACCAGTTCTATATAATTTGGTGCAAAAACATCCCAGACGAATTCTCTTATCTTATTGGATGCAGAGAAAAAATCGAATTTCCGGTAAGAAGCCAGAGTTTCGGCGACGAGCTGGTTTGAAAGATCGATTATCAGCTTGTCTGACGGCAGCAGCTCATCATATTTAATTATATTTTTTGGAGCTCCGAATGATTTTATGAACTTAGCAACGTTCCACAGCTTTGTGAGAAATTTCGCTGCCCCTGCAAGCTTTGCCTCTGAAAATAGGAAATTGCTGCCGGGTGTGCCCTCGGAAGCTGCCCAAAACCTGAATGCATCTGCCGTATATTTCTCCAGCAAAGGCCCGGGATCGATCACGTTACCCTTGCTTTTCGACATCTTTTCCCCATGCTCGTCCAGACCTACGCCGTCTATCCATACTTTGCTCCACGGTACCCTCCCAGTGAGCAAATAACACCGGTATATACTGTAATAAAGCCACGTCCTTACTATGTCAGTGCCCTGTGTCCTTATTGTAAGCGGATAAGTGTACTTATTGAATTTATCATCCGACTCGAATTTAGTGACATAGAGGGCGGAGACACTGGAATCCATCCATGTATCGAATGTTCTCTCGTCTCCTATGAAATCCATGCTGCCGCACTTTGAACACTTGGCGCCTTCCGGCGGAGATTCCTTCCATGGTTGGTAGTATCTGCCGGGTTTTGGCAAATATGCTTCTCCGCACTTCTTGCAGTACCAGACCGGAATCTCTGTGCCGTAAAATCTGCGCCTGGAGATAGGCCAATCGCCGGCAACCTTTATCCAGTTGTCCAGTATCTGTCTATGGCTCTCCGGGATAAATTCTATATCTCTTGACAGCTTTGATATTTCATCGTTAAACTTGGAGGTGTTTATGTAATACTCCTCAAGCGGTATTATCTCTATGGGAGTCTTGCTCCTTTCGCAAAGCGGGGTTCTGTGTGACGTTGGCTCAATCTTCTCCACTAAGCCTTTGTCCTTAAGCAGCGAGATTATAGTCTCTCTTGCCTTCTTAACCTTAAGGCCTTTGAGTTCGTTACCAGCGGATTCCAGCATATTTCCGTGGGTGTCTATCAATATCTTCTCCCCCAAATTCAATTCCCGTATTATGGCCGCATCGCTGTAATCTCCGTAAGAACATATCATGACGGCTCCGCTTCCAAATTCCGGCTTTGCGTACGGATGGGCTATTATCGGCACTTCATTCCCGTATAAAGGAACGACTGCTGACTTACCCGCTAGTTTTTTGTATCTATCGTCATCTGGATTCACAAGTATAGCCTGGCATGCCCCTAAAAGCTCGGGTCTTGTGCTGGCTATTGTTATTTTATCGCTGCTGCCTTTTATATCAAATTTAAAATATACGAGGTTTGTATCAATGTCTTTGTATTCTATCTCTGCATCCGCTATGGTAGTTCCGCAGTCTATGCAGTAGTTGCTTGGCCTTTTCCCTATGTAAACGGTGCCTTTCTTCCACTGTTCTATGAACGTTGCCTGGGTAAACGCCCTGTATTCTGGGTTGTCTGTCCTGTAAATGTGGTCAAAATCGGCGGAAAAACCCATGCCCTCCAGTATGTCTATCATCTCTGATTCGAGTTCGTCAAGTGCTGACCTGCAAAGCTCCAGGAATTTCCCTCTCTCCGTATCCCGCATTCTTATATTGTTTTTCTTTTCTGTATATCTCTCCACTGGCAGGCCATTTCTGTCCATGCCTACTGGAAACAAAACCTTGTTTCCAAGCATCCTTGCAGTTCTTGCTATCATGTCTATTTTTGAGTAATGCGCAGCCGCGCCGAGGTGCCACGGCTTGCCTGATGGATAAGGCGGAGGGGTATCTATTCCGAAGAACGGCTTTTTCTCTTGTTGATTAAAAGACCCTATTTTAAACTTTGCAGAATAATCAAGCATCTCCTTTTCCATAGCTCTCGTCCAGCCCTTAGAATCACTGGAGCCAAGCTGATTGTTGGTTTTAATGTCCATTAAACGCTTATGTATTTAGGACTTTTATTTCTTTACTTTGCAAGTACTGAAGTATAAACTTTGTAATAAAATCTCATATTGTCCAGGCCTTCTACGGAGTAATCTATTTTTTCGAGTGCATCCATGGTTAGTAGAAGTCCTTTTGTAAGCGGCTCGGAAAAGTCATCATAACTGCGCTGGT
>JAMCRB010000011.1 GCA_023380435.1 Candidatus Parvarchaeota archaeon
CTATTTCATCGCTGTTGCCTATCGTCGCACTCAACCCGATTATCTGGGCTTTTGGATAGAGCCTTTTGTTCAAAGTTATGACGAATTCCAGGGCAGGCCCCCTCTCCGGGTCCCCAAGCAGATGTATCTCGTCGTATATTATGCATCCTACGTTTACTATGTTTTTTGCAGAACTCCTGAGTATGCTGTCCAGTTTCTCCGTGGAGACGAAGATTATATCGTAATCGTTCAGCTGTATATCGCTTTCGGTTAGATCCCCTGTGGAGATGGCCGCCCGAAAACCGGGATAATCATTTGTGAAATCTTCATATTTCTCAGATAGCAGCGCCTTCATCGGTGCGACATATATCACCTTCTTCTTGTTAAATATCGCATTCAGAGCGGCCATTTCCCCGACCAGCGTCTTGCCCGAAGCTGTCGGAGAGGACACAAGGATGTTTTTCCCTTTGAATAATCCCGCTTCTACTGCAAGAGACTGCGGCGGCAGTAGCTCTTTTATTCTGCCGGATATCCTTGAGTATATTTCTTGAGGGATTGAATCTCTAAATTTTTCCAGTGGTTCCATGATTATTACCTTTATATATACATCGCTGCTATTAAAAATATAGAGATTTGTTTAAATAGAACGCACTAATATGAAAGTTTTAATGCTTGGATGGGAGTTTCCCCCAAATTCTGTAGGTGGACTCGGTACTCACACTTATGAAATTGTAAAAGCGCTGTCCAAAAAAGGCATAAAGATACGACTGCTGCTCCCGTATGAACAGCATTACCCTGTAGACGGAGTTGAGTTCGAAGCAGTACCTATGAATTTTGTAACCGGGGCCTATTCGACTTTTTCCGGCAGCTCGGGCAGCAGAATCTACGGAGACGTCGCATCAGAGATAAGAAGTTACGCCGCGGGTGCGCTCCTTATAGCGATGCGAAAGGATTTCGACATCATCCATGCTAACGATTGGCTGACTGGCATAGCCGGTGTAGAGATAAAGAAAAAGACGGGCAAACCGTTGGTACTTACCATTCACAGCACAGAATACGACAGGACGGCGGACCATCCGTGGGGATTCATACGCGATGCCGAGAAATTCGCTATGGACAATGCCGACTTATTGATAGCGGTCAGCGAAAGGCTCAGGCAGCAGCTTATAAGTGTCTATAAATGCGATCCGGATAAAATCACCGTAATACACAACGCAATAGACGCTTCCAAATTCTCAGGTATAAGCAGCCAAAACAAGCCGAGAATACTGCTTTATGTGGGCAGGCTTTCTATCCAAAAAGGAATAGACCACCTGATAAGAGCTTTTAAAATCGTCAGCGGGGAGGACAAAGATGTTTTACTGTACATAGCTGGAGAAGGGCCGGAGCTTAAAGGGCTTATAGAGCTTACGATGGACCTCGGACTTCAAGACCGTGTAATTTTCCTTGGCAGGGTACGGGATGAAGAGATAGAATATCTTTATTCTTTAGCGTCGGTTTTCATAATGCCTTCTGTCTCTGAGCCTTTTGGTATAACCGCCCTTGAAGCTGTAGCTTCCGGCACACCGACCATAATATCAGCGCAATCCGGGGTAAGCGAAATCCTAAAAAACACGATAAAAGTGGATTTCTGGGACTCGCAGAACATGGCTGACGCGATTCTTGGTCTTTTAAAATATCCAAGTGTGAAGGAGACGATGTCATCCGAAGCTTACAAAGAGCTATCCAACATGACGTGGGAAAACCGGGCCGACAGGTTTATAGAGGTCTATAAAAAAATATTAGCGCATAAATAACTATTTTAATACAAATTTACTATAGATTAGATGCAAATACAGCTTCCAGCGGTGTACTACCTGCTATTGGCGATAGCTCTTGGCTCTATAATAGGGTTTGAGAACGAATACAGAAAGCAAAAGGGCGCAGAAATATTCGTCGGGCTCAGAACCGCAATTTTCATAACGATTCTTGGATACATATTCAGCCTTTTGTATTATCTTACTCAAAACGCCGGTGTTTTTGCGATTGGGACCGCGACTATCCTGGTAATAGCCACGGCAATATACCTGGAAAAGATAAGAATAACGGGATCTCCGGGCGCAACGACATACGCAAGCACTTTCATAATGTTCTTTATCGGGATGTTCGTTGGCCTGGGCTATTATACTTACGCGATAGTATTTACCGTGCTTGTGGCTGCGATAAGTATGTACAAAAGAGAGTTCATAGAGGCGATCTCACGGGTAAAAGAGAGCGAGATTCTGGCAGCAATAAACCTGCTGATAATAACATTTGTGATACTGCCGCTTTTTCCAAACGCTTACATAGGCCCATACAATTTCTTCAATCCATTTGAATTCTGGCTTATAGTCGCGACTGTCGGTGCGGTATTTTTTATACAGTACATAGTCCTAAAAACATCGAAATTCGGCCTGTTCTTATCATCGATATTGGGCAGTCTTATAACCGGTACGGCGGTAAGCTTCAGGCTGCTCGGAATGAAGCTTAAAGCAAAAAAGATGTCGGACGTCGTAATATACAACGTACTGTTCTCATCAAATCTTCCCATGGTACTTGTGCAGGCGCTTGCTATAGTCTACTTTTCAACGCTCTCTTCTGCTCTCATATACAGCCTTCTGCCGGTAATAATAGTTTCGCTTGCGGGCCTTGCAGTAATAGGCTTCATTGGCAGAAACAAGCTTAATTACAGGACAAGGTCCACAGTCAGTCCTTTCCCAATAAAGGCGACTCTGGAGTTTGCTGTGGTGTTTTTCCTTATATTCACTTTCGCAAGAGCGACGCAGATATTCATACCTGCGTTCCTGCCGGTGACAATATTCATATCGGGTATAGTCAACGTCGCAGGCGCTGCACTGTCACTCGGGACGCTGCTGCTTGCGAAGAAACTGTCCGCTGACTACGTTGCTTATCTTATAGGCCTCGCTATATCCGCCGGTGTTTTGGAGAAAGCTGTTCTTGGGTTTATATCAAAAGACAGACATGTCAGGAGAGTGATATTTGCCGGGTCTATGATACTCGGCCTGGCGATATTTGCAAGCTCATTTATACCGCTTTATGGCATTTGAATTCGCATTTGACCCTGATCGCCTGACCAAACTAGAGAGGATTAGGGCAAACGACATTGACCCTTACGGCGGAAAATTCAGTGTAAAAAACAACGCCCTTCAAGTAAGAGAGGGGTTCGAAAAGCTGCAGGGGACTGAAACTTCTATCGCCGGCAGGATAATAGGTAAAAGAAGCCACGGCGAGCTTGAATTCCTGGACCTTGCAGATGAAAGCGGAAGAGTACAGATATATATAGTAAGAAAAGACCTGGACGAAAGCTCCCGGTTTATCCTTGAAAACTTAGACACGGGGGACATAATAGGCGTGGCCGGAAAGATCGTCAAGACAAAGACCGGCGAGATATCGGTACAGCCTGGCAAAATAACGCTCCTTTCAAAATCGCTTCTCCCAATACCTTCTAAATGGTACGGGCTTGAAGACACGGAAAAACGCTATAGAAAAAGATACTTGGATTTTATTATAAACACGGAATCCCGCGAAAAGATAAGGAAAGGCAGTTTGATGGTCTCAAAAATCAGGGAGATTCTTGTGGCCAAAGGATTTCTCGAGGTCATAGTCCCTACGCTGCACCCGATACTGGGAGGTGCGAACGCAAAGCCATTCATAACCCATTACAACGCTTTGGACAGGGATCTTTACCTTAAAATAGCATCGGAACTCTACCTAAAAAGGATGCTTGTAGGGGGATTCGAGAAAATATTTGATATCAGCAAGAATTTCCGCAACGAGGGAATGGACACCAGACACAACCCCGAGTTCATGATGTTGGAGCTTTATCAGGCCTACGGAGATCTTGGGACGATGCTCGAGATAAGCGAAGAACTCGTAAAAGGAGCGATTTTTTCGGCGAACAACACATACAAAGTCCAATTTGGGGACAGAGAGCTGGATTTCTCAAAATTCCAGATCAAGACGATGGAAGACTCGGTGAAAGAGGCCACTGGCCTGAAAAGCGAAAGCGAGATAATCGAAGCTGCTAAAGGGATAAATCCAAAGGTTTTATCCTACGGCGAAGCGATAAACGAGCTTTTCGAAAACAAGGTGTCAGACAACATAGTACAGCCTACTTTCATAACCAGGTTCCCTATTGAAGTGTCTCCGCTGGCAAAAAAAACCACGGAAGACAAACGATTTGTCTACAGATTCGAGCTGTACGTAGCGGGAATCGAGATAGTGAACGCATTCAGCGAGCTTAATGATCCAATAGACCAAGTAAGCAGATTTAACACGGAAGCGGAAAGAAAACAGAGGGGGATAGATGAAACACAGGAATTCGACAGGGACTTCATAGAAGCCATGGGGTATGGGATGCCGCCTGCAGGCGGTCTTGGATTGGGGATAGACCGGCTTCAGATGCTGGGAACGAACTCCAAATCCATAAAGGAGGTAATACCATTTCCTCAACTAAGGACGATTGAAGACTAGAAACTTGGAATCCGCACAAAAAACGGATAAAAAAATAAAAAATATAATACTTTACAACTGTGAGAACGCTATCTCAAAGTTTACTGCATGCCCTTTCTTTTAGCGTAGCAATCTCTGCAATATACTGGCCTGCCTTCCTGTGGCTGAAAAGGGACTTCCGTCTCTTTACCGCAATCGGAACAGGTGGCTTTGTACATTCGTCTTTCGAATCTTGCCATCTTTTTTCCTCCTATCGTATGAATAGCAGCATTTCAAGTAGAGGGTTTAATTTCATATTAAATCTCCAAAAGAAAGCTATCTTTCATACTTTATACATTACTATGAAAGCTCCTATTTATAAAGGTTTATTTTACCAAAATACGACTTAAAGAACCGAATGACGGATTCTGCCGTCACTTTTTGAGGCTGTCTTCTATCTCTTTTATTAGCTTCTCTGAACGAGGCATGTATCTGTCTAATTTCTTCTTGAATTCCTCATCGGTGAAACTACTTTCTGCTTTGTAGCCAGAAGCATTTCTGCTTTCGAGAAGCGCGCTGAAAACATCTATCAGCTCTTCCAAATCTTTCTTTATCGGCGACGGTAAACTTTCCTTATTAAGCAGGATCAGGTGCGTTATATTGTGAGTCTTGGGAAACTCTATATCCAAGCCGGTAAAAAGGGCTTTTATAGCGGATTCCATCGACATTTCTAAACAATAAATCCCCTTGTCATAAAATTTATCTTTTTCCGCCGATCTTGACATTGCGAACCAGCTTTTCGCGTCGTC
>JAMCRB010000012.1 GCA_023380435.1 Candidatus Parvarchaeota archaeon
GGATTTTATCGCCTGCTCCGCGTCTATGATGTAGCACCCGGCGTCATTTGACAGGAAATTGCTGAGTTTCGTGTCGCCAATAACATATCCTGCGCCGTGGATGGATGAAAGCGCTTCGCCTACGCTTACGCCGTTTCTACAGTCCTGTTTACCGTCTATGTACTCTCTTTTTATCAGGCGGTTTTCCCTGTCACACGAATATAGTTTAGGTTTCTTTATGTCACTGCCTGATTCCAGGAAACCGACCTCTCTCTCGAGCCTGCTTTCCGGGAGCGCGACGAACGGATAAAACATCCTGAAAGGAGGGGAAAGCAGCCATTTTATTGAGCCGGTGCCATTGTATCTTTTTTCCACGTACTTTCCATCCGGCGAGGACATTATCCTCGTCTGACTCAGAACCATATGAAATACAGAATCAAACCTCTATTAATAGGCTTAAAATGGAAACGGTATATTTTAATTGCATCGATGCTTAAGTAGGATATGATAATATTCAGTTCTTCGACTGCGGGTTCTGACAGGTCATCGCTCGAAAACAAGGCAGCTAAGATGTCGAAAGGGCGGATAAAAATAATCAACCTTGTCGACAAAATCGTGGAGGAGGCAAACAAGGCCAACCCGTACATAACCAACAGCAACCTCCTTAATCTGGACATAGACAAAATAAGGCATTTGAAGGACGACGCGATATCCAAGATAGTCCAAATCACCAAAAACAGCAAAAACGACTACATAATAGACGGCCGGATGTCTTTCTGGTGGCGCAGCGGCCCGGTAATGCTCCTTGAGCTTGAGGACATAAGGAGATTGAATCCTGAGTTTATAATCTCAGTAGTGAGCGGCCCTAAAGACGTTGTCCGCAACCTCAAAAAGAAAAAAAGCTGGGTCGACAAGGAGATAGACGAATACGAGATGGCCGAATGGTCGGAAGTCGAAGTCTATACCTCGGACCTGTTCAGCCAGATAATAAAAAAGAAGAACTACGTCATAGGGGCGGCAGAAGACCCGAAGACGCTTTATGACCTTATCTATCACAGGGAGAAGCCTAAGGCCTACCTCAGTTTCAGCATGGCACACAGAAAAAAGGACTACAAGAAGCTCGGGTCATTCCTAAGCAGGCTGAGAAAATACCTCGTCGTTTTCGACCCGAGGTCGGTTTCCATCTCGGAGTACAGGGACGAGGATGAAAGGCTGCGTGAGAAAGTCTACAACCAGACGGTGAGGAGGGATTTCCATTTCATAGACCAGAGCGACCTTGTAATCGTTTATCTGAACGAACTTGTCTATTCGAGCGGAGTGGACAGCGAGAGGATGCATGCCTACTCTACAGGCAGGAGGGTCCTGCTCTACTTTCCTTTTGAAGGCCCGAGCCCTTTCACACCCTATTTTGTGGACAAACTGTTCAAAAGCGAAGGCGAGCTCGTGAATGAGATCAAAAGGCTGTACGCAAAGGGCCTGGCTAAGAGGAAGGCCGCGAGATTCTGAATATCTTATTGTAGATTCCCTGTATATATTTGAAAAGCCTGTCGAATATCTCCCTGTCTGCAAGCAGGTAGTAAACTACCATAGCTATCCCTGCTCCGAGGAGTACTCCTGCTAAAACGTCTGTCGGATAGTGTACGCCCACGTAGACCCTTGAGTACGACACCACGGCCGCCTCGATAATCAGAGGTATCGAGTATCTTTTCTTCAGGAAGAAGAACGCCGCCGCTGCGCCTGCCGCCACTATCAAAGCGTGGCCAGAAGGAAACGATGAGTCAAGGTCCTTCGGGACCAGCACATTGACGCCGGAAAGCGTCAGGAAGGGTCTGGGTCTGTAGTATGCAGCCTTAAGGGACAATCCAACTATTATTATGATTATGAATACGATGACCAGCAGAAGCGCGCCTTTCTGTGCTTTCTCGTTCTTGAAGACTCCTCCCAATATCCACATCAGCGCGACTACCGGAACCCAGAAATACTCCCTGCCGTAGACAGCCGCAGCAGCGAAGAATGGATCCAGCGACTGCACGCTTAGCGTGGAGTTTATAAGGTGGAAGACCGACACGTCGAAGCCGTAAGATATTTTTGAGTAAACAAGCAGAAAAACCGCTACGAACGCCGCTATCAAAACGATCCCTGCGTAAAGTATTCTTTTTCTAGGCATTATTACATCTAAAAGCGCAGCTTTAAATCCTTTTCTAGCCATTATTTATGGTATGGCCGAAAAAAATTTCTCGATAAAGAACGATGACATAGACATCGAGGCGGTGATAGACGATTATCTAAAGGAGGAATCAAGGCCGAAAAGGATCGGCTCATACTACCCCAGCGAGATAGGGATGTGCATAAGGAGGAGCTATTACTCCTATATAATCCCAAAGGAGACTGAGCCTTCGGCGCTGAGGATATTCGCGCTTGGGAACAACGTCCACAGCTTCATAGCCGCGGCTTTGAAGGATTCCGACCAGTTCGTGCAGGTAGAAGAAGAGAAGCCCATAAAAATAGAATACTCGGATGCATCGACTTCTTTCTCTATATACGGCAGGATAGACGATTACGTCGTGACGAAGAACGGCAAAAAGATAATAATAGAGGCCAAATCCACCGGGGACATATCAAAGATAAACCAGCCAGACCCGAAACACGTGATGCAGATAATGCTATATCTCTCCGCTCAGTCTGCGGATTATGGCATACTCTTATACGCGGATAAAAAAAACCTGGAGCTGAGGCAGTTCAGGGTGGATTATGATGAAGCGGTAAACCGCAAGGTAATAGACAGGTTCAAGGACCTGGATTTCCACCTGAAAAACAACAAACTGCCTCCTCCCGAGTACTATGTCGACGACAAGAAAGTCTGGGAATGCAAGTACTGTCCCTACTTCTCTGAATGCATGCAGGCCATAGCGAACGGGGATTAATCCTTGACAGCGCCTTCATACCTCCTTTTTATCAGGCCGGACAGGATTATCGCTATTATCAAAAAGCTTATCGATATGTAGATTGATGTCCTGAACCCTTGAATGAACGCCCCGGATATCAGGGCGGGTATGAACTTGTCTGCGGTTATCGCTGAAAGCGTACTGGGGGGTATCGAAGCTGTTACATTGGCAGGCAGCGTAGCGACGAATGATTTTACCGGGTTTATCCCCAGGAATGCGGAGAAGAGCATGCCTGACGCGGGAATGCTGGCAAGGCTCTGGCTTATAGACAACGGCAGCCCCAGCGCCGTGGTCTTCTGTATTATTACAGACGGCAGCATCACCGAGAATACGGTTATGGCTATCGTAAAAAAGAACCCAAGGCTTATGAGCTGCCCTATGTTCATGAACGTGGTTCGTATTCCATTGCCTGCGCCCCTGTCTTCTTTCGGGAGCGCATCCATGACTCTTTTTGTATTCGGAGCAGAAAAAAGACCGCCGCCGGCGCCTATTATGAACAGTATTATAAAGAAAGGTATCAGGCTGAAATTCGCCGGAAGCAAAGTCAGGGCCAGAAGCCCGACTATGTTTACGCCTATCCCGGTAGTGCTGAATATCCTTGCCCCGTACTTGTCAGTCAGGTACCCGCTTATTGGCCCGAAGGCTATGAATCCCAGCATCAGGGGTATCATGTAGATTCCGGCCCAGAACGGGGTGGATGAGATTGAGAAGCCGTGCAGCGGCAGGTAGACCCCCTGCAGCCATATTATGACCAGAAACATCACCGCTCCTCTGGCAAGCGTGTTAAACAGCAGCGACAGAGTACCGAATGAGAAGGCCCTCCTCCTGAAAAGGTGTAAATTGAACAGCGGGTATTTAGACTTAAGCTCTATGAAAATAAAAGACGATATTGATATGACCCCTGCGACAAGGCTCGCTATGACCCATGGATTGCCCCAACCCAGCGAGCTGGAATGGTAAGGCTCCAATGAGTAGGTTAACCCGAGAGAGACGAGGACCATCCCCAAAGACAAGGCAAAGTTACCGGCGTAGTCCGTACCCTTCCTTTTTATCTTGAATTTCTCCTCTTTTATGAATTTGTATGACCATATCGCGCCGGCTATGGCAAATGGTATGTTTATTATGAAGACCAGGTGGAAGTCCACTGCTGCCAGTACCCCTCCAAGCACTATCCCTATGAACGAGCCGGCCATGAACGCGACCTGGTTCAGCCCAAGCGCTTTGCCCCTCTCTTTGTCTGGGAAAGCGTCCGTAAGCAGGGCGACGCTGTTAACCATTATCAGCCCTCCGCCAACCGCCTGGACAAGCCTGAATATTATTATGTAGATTGCCCCGGAGACACCGGAATTGTAAGGGACAAGCGAAAGGAATATAGATGCTCCCGCAAATATCGAAAAGCCCATCGTGTATAGTTTTTTTCTGCCGTGATAGTCCGAAAGACGGCCGAAAGTCACTAGGAATGATGCAGTCACCAGCATGTAGCCCATCAGCACCCACAGCAGAAGGACGAAATTACCCGGAGCAGTCGGGTCTACGTTTAGACCTCGGAATATCGCAGGAAGCGAAATCAGGACTATCGTGGAATTTATGGAGGCCATTAACCCGCCCATCGTCGTATTGGCCAGCACAGTCCATTTATATTCCATGTAAAATA
>JAMCRB010000013.1 GCA_023380435.1 Candidatus Parvarchaeota archaeon
AGTCTATCTTCATTTTCCGATGCCTTCTTCTTTGTATGGATACTGTAAACCGCCCAATAGATCACTAATCAAAAAGGTCGTCTTTTATCTCGCTAATCTTAAAATAAGACCCAACGCCAAATCTGTTGTTAACATCGCTTAGAACATCTTTAACCAAGTATCTGGAGTGATTACCATAGAATTTTATAGCCAGATATCCCTCTCCGCCAGATATATAATATGGATGAGCGGTGCCATCTGACAAACCGAGTCTGTGTACTACGCTGTTTATAGCTCCTTGTACTTTCTTGGCGTCTTTTGTAAGTATTCCGACCTCAAAATCAAAAACTCTGTCCTGAAACAATTTTTCCAGATTTTCCTGTTTTTTCATATTTATAACAAATTCCTCCTAACTTTTTGACATAATTGCGTCTTTAAGCGCAGCAGCAAGCTTCTGCGGATTATGCATGAATGGCTGGTCCAAGTCAATCAAATCGTATTTAAGGAAATTCTTGTCTTGGACGTCGTTTTCGACAAAGCCGCTTAATTTCCCGTACTTGCTCTTTTTAGACGCATTTTTCAGCTTCTTTTTGTTTGCTATGGTTACGTCTATCTCTATGCCTCTTTTCCTGAACTCAGACAGGAAATCCGAGGCCTTGAATCCATCGGTTTCATTTACCTTGTTCATTATATTGAGTATCAAGATTTTTTTGGCTTTTGATGCTTTCAACGCTTCTGTAAACCCGTCCACCAGTGTATTTGGCAGGATTGACGAGAATATGTCTCCCGGCCCGAACACTATGAAATCCGCATTTTCTATGGCTTTCTTTGCGTCGTTGCTTATCTTCTCCGGTTTGCTCAATCCCATGTTGTATACCTTCAATCCAGTCCCCAAGTCCAGGTTATGCTCTCCTATAAGTTCTCCCTTGTTTGTCTTCAAGACCAGGTCTCCGGTGTATTTCACGTTGTCTATAATCGGTATAACCCTGATATTTTTTGGAACCTCTAAAAGTTCGTGCGCAACGTTTATGTAATCGTTTCCTCTTTCATTTATCAACCCTGTCAGTATTAAATTGCCCAGATTCTGGCTGGAGCCGCACATTTTTGCTCTCGTGCTGAAAGCCGTGGCGATCTCCCCGTTTTTAGACGAAGCTATCAGGTTATCCCTTATGTCACCGATAGCGTATATACCATACTGCTTTCTTATCAGGCCGGTGTGACCTCCAGAATCAAAAACCGAGACTATGCTGTTTATCTCGACTTTGCCGAGCATTCTTAGTGCAGAAACGGTGTTTTTTATTCCCGAGCCCCCTATAACGCATACTTTTTTAGCTTTCATACATAAATATTTCCCAGATTCAGATCCCTGTTTGTTGTTCTTTCAATCAGTGCTTTTTCAAAATTTTCGGTTGTAACCCACATAAGAGATGAGATTGGAAGTGATATAAATACGTTATTTTCATCGTTCAATGCCGTCAAATTATACACAGTATAAAAATCAAAAGTCCGCGGCTGCTAAAACTTATAAACGCCGGGAGCATACCATTTGTATGGCGGAAAGAATCAAGGGAGTGCGCGATTTTATAGGAAGGGAAGCTATCCTGAGGGAAGAAACCATAAAATCGATAAGGGATTCCTACGAAATTTTCGGTTTTGAGCCGCTTGAGACTCCGGCTATAGAATACCTTTCATTGTTTACAGATAAATCCGGCGAGGAGATAGAGAATCAGCTGTATTCGTTTTCGGACAAGAAAGGTGAGAAATTGGCGTTACGTCCGGAGCACACCGTGTCTAAACTCAGGGTTGTTTCAGGAGATAAAAGCATCGTAAAACCGTTCAAGGCATACTCAATAGGCAACGTCTGGAGGTACGAAGACACTTCAAAAGGGAGGTACAGGGAATTCGTACAAGCAGATATAGACGTGTACGGATCGGGAAGCATAAGATATGACGCAGAAGTAATAGGCTGCATAGATTTTGCATTCAAAAAGCTCGGGTTATCAGAGTATAAAATCCACATAAACAACAGAAAAGTACTGCAGTCGCTCCTCGCTGATCTGGGGATAGGCGCGCTCGACGGCATCAAAGTCATGCGAGAAATGGATAAAATAGACAAAATCGGGCTCGAGAGCGTCCTAAAGCAGCTGGAATCTCTTTTAAACACTACACAGCTGTCTAAAATGAAGGACTATCTTACCGGAAAATTCAGCCCGGAAAGCAGCGGACAGAATGAAATAAACGAGCTTTTAGAGTACTTGAAGGACTATGGCATTACAAATGCAGTGGTTGACAATGCGCTTGTCAGAGGGATAGCGTACTACGACGGAAACATATTTGAATTCATCCACGAAGCCGACCCATTTAAGGGCACAATCGCAGGCGGCGGCAGATATGACACTCTCAGTCAAAAATTCGATTTGGAGATGCCGATTGTCGGTGCAGCTATAGGCTTCGACAGAGTCGTGGAGATACTCAAAACCAGGCCGTTTGAGGACTACGTAAACAAGTACTGCGTCGTAAACATAGACAGCATGGACAAAGCCATGGAGATAGGCCAGAGGCTTAGAAACAAAGGCCTGTCCGTCGACATTCTTCTCGATAAAGTCTCTCTGTCAAAAGCGCTGGATTACTGCAATTCTAAAAAAATAAGATACGCCGTCATAGTAGGCAGTAAAGACCTACAGAGCGGCGAAATAACGATCAGGGATCTTAAGCAAAAAAAAGACTCGAAAGTAAGGGAAGACCAGCTGTGATTTTTTTGTCGGTTGGATAAGCAAAATCAGGTTTAGGTATAAATCATGGCGAAAGTAAGAAAAGCTATAATAACTGCGGCAGGGATCGGCAGCCGAATGAAGTACATAACAAGCATAATGCCTAAAGCAGTCCTGCCTTTGTTTAAATGGGAGGACGGCAAGCCAGTAATGTTCCCCATGATAGATTACATAATCTCAAAACTTTCAGACGCAGGAGTCCAGAAGTTTTGCGTAATCCTCAACCACACTACCGATAAATCTATAATATCCCACCTAAAAAGCGGTGAGATACAATATGAATACCAGGAGGGACAGAAAGGCTTTGGAAGCGCCGTACTATTCGGCGAAAACTTCTCGGAGAAAGAACCGGTATTTGTTCATGCAGACGACGGAATCCTTGCCGATGGATATAAAGCCGGCGTAGAGCTATTCGAAGAAAAAAATCCGGATGCCGTCCTGTTTCTCAGAGAGGTGCATAACCCTAGTAGATACGGTGTAGTCACAGTAGGGGAAGAAAATAGATTTTTGGGGCATAAAGTATACAAAATCACAGGAGCAGAGGAGAAACCTGCAAACCCAAAAAGCAATTTTGCGCTTTTGGCTACCTACATATTCAGCCATAATATATTCGACGCGATCAGAAAAGTCAAAGCAGATGGAGAGATCGAACTGACGCCGGCAATAAACAATATAATAGCAGGTGGTGGAGCGGTCTATGGCCTTCTTCTTCCGAAGGAAACATGGCTCAACATCGGCGATCCGGAGAGCTATTTTACGGCATTGAAGTATACATTCGAGAACAAATTTAAGTAAAAGCCTAGGCTCTCCAATTTGTTTTTGGTGCTATCACACTTCTGTGTTTTTCCAGTCGATTTTTATATGGAAGCAGGTCTTTTATAATCACTTCTATCTCGTCCTTCAAGTTTTTTGTCGGGCCTTTTAATCCTAATCCCGGCAGGATTTTCCTTTCAGGGTTATAGTAGTGCGTTTCGGCCTCAACTCTCGGGTTATCTACGTTTTTTATTTCAGTTTTCAGTCCCAGTGCCGATGCTCTCTCCTGTACGATATTTGCAAGCTCCAGAACGCTGTAAGTTTCAGTAAACTGGTTTACAGTCCTGTAGTTGCCGGACGCTGGCGGATTCTCCAGCAGAAGCGAAAGCGCAGTTACACTGTCCTCGAGCGATAAGAAAGCCCGGGTCTGCCCTCCGCTGCCATACGGTGTAAGCGGCATCCCTAAAACGGCCTCGACACAGTATCTGTTCAGAACAGTGCCCCATGTTTCATCGAAATCGAATCTTGTAAAGAGCCTGCTGTCCGTTATCTCGCTGGTACGCGTGCCATACACCGGGCCCTGCATTATATCAGTGGTTGTAAGGCCCCATATTTTGTTTGCGAATATGAGGTTGTCAGTATCATAAACTTTCGACCAGTGATACCAAGAACCTGCGTATTTAGGCGTTATTATCCTGTCTGTCTTTCCATTTATTGAAGCTTCGATGAATGTTGATTCGGGTATGTCAAAATTCGGAGTGCCGTACTCCCCCATCGTGCCCATCTTCAAAAAGTGTATCTCCCTGTTAATCTCTTTTATTGCGTAAATGAAATTAAGCGTTCCTATGATGTTGTTCGACAGAGTATGCGATGCAGTCTCACGGCTTCGCATCGAGTACGGCGCAGACCTCTGCTCCGCAAAGTCGACTATAGAATCCGGCCTGTATTTAGATATTATCTTTTTTAGCCGCCCGTAATCCGTAACATCTGCTTTATAGAGCGCGATTTTGCTCATTTTGTCTTTTGGCAGGCCCCTTATCCTCTGATGAAACGAGCCTATTGGGAGAGCAGAATCAGACCCGACTTCCTTTACTGCTTTTCTCGTGTAGAAATTGTCAATCCCTATGACTTGATGGCCTTTCGAAAGAAGCCTCAGTGCAAGTGCCCACCCAAGATAGCCATCAACTCCCGCTATTAATGTTTTCATATGTTTTTGTTGTTCTTTTTAGATTAATTGCTTCATGTATTTATCCTTTTTACCGCAGAATTCATTATAAATATTCCATATTGCTTATTATAACGATGGATGACAAGCCGCGCTCAGACAATTCAAAATACGTAGAGGAAGCCAAAAAACGCATAAAAGACAGGCTTTCCCTCGACGATTTCATACGAAAGCTCGTCGCAATGGACGCCGAGACAAAAAAAGCCGAGAACACTTTGTTTAAGGCGCTTTTTGATACCTATTTCCTGTACTTCCCGGAGGCTGCAAATCTTATCAGGGATAAAGAGAAATTCGTCTCCACCCTGTCTGACGGAATAAAAAGGGAAGAAGTCTCCTCGAGGCTGGGAATTCCGGCCAATAGCATGGGCTACGACTTATCAGAAACCGACCTTTCGTCCATCTCCGATGCTTTAAGCCAGCTGGTAGGCCTGTCCGGCTTAAGGACTATGATAAACCTAAAGCTAAGCTCGATCCTGGAGGAAAAATACATAAACCTTTTCAAAGTCGCAGGGCCGGAAATAGCTTCAAAGCTGATATCTCTGTCTGGAAGCCTTAAAAGCCTTTCTGAAATGCCTTCCGGCAAACTCCAGGTCTTAGGCGCGGAAAAATCGATATTCAACGGCAGGAAAGCGAAGACTCCGAAGTATGGCGTAATATTCTTTCACCCCGAAATACAAAATTCTGCAGACAGAATAAAAGGCAGGGTGGCGCGCGTCGTCGCTTCGAAAATAAGCCTGGCTGCAAAGGTCGACTTTTTCTCAAAGGAGGACAAAAGCGGCCAGATACTAAAAAAGATGAGAAAGGAGATAGACAAGATAAAAAATGGAACTTAAGCGGGTGATGGACAATGTTTACTGGGGATTCAACGGCAGAAAAAGGCTCGTTTCTCTCAACATGACCCCGTCAAAGCAGGTTTATGGCGAGGAGCTATTCGATATAGGAGGAAAAGAATACCGCGAGTGGAACCCGTTCAGAAGCAAGATCTCCGCCGCTCTCTATAAAGGAGCAAAACCACTGTCTTTTAAGGAGGGCGACACCGTGCTTTATCTCGGTGCTTCATCCGGGACTACGGTATCGCACGTATCCGACGTAGTTTCTGCCAAGGGCAGAGTATACGCCGTTGAGATATCCGAGGAGATGGGAGTCAGTCTCGTCCTACTTTCCGAAAGCCGTAAAAACATATTTCCCATAATAGGGGATGCCAGGAGAATTGAAGACGTCGGGATTGCAGTACCGGCATGCGATTTCCTATACCAGGACATAGCGCAGCGCGACCAGACCGATATATTCATAAAGAACGTCAAGAAATTCCTCAAGCCTGGAGGTGAGGCTGCCATAGCGCTTAAAGCAATGAGTATAGATGTATATTCTGATCCCAGAAAAGTCATAATGGAGGAGACAAAAAAACTTTCAAGAAGTTTTAGGGTAGTCGCGTCTATAGACCTGTACCCATATCAAAAAGGGCACTCGCTTGTAATAATAAAAAAAGGATAAATATCAGAAAATAGAAGAATAGTTGACATATGGGCGATGAGCAGACTTTAAAAGAAGAGACGAATGACTTGCTTTCAAAAGTAGAGGACCTGAAGGCAAAAATAAAGAAGTTTGAAGGCGAGCTTGGGATAATTTCGCCCGAACTAAATGATTTTATAGAGAAAAAGGAGGATTTTGTAAAAAAAGAGGAAAAACTAATAAAAACTCCGGATTTTCCGATAGCAGCACCAGTAGCAGCACTGCAAAAGAATGAACAGCCGGCTCCGCAGACTGAGCCCGCGGAAGTTTCAGATAACCTGGCTGTCAGCAAGGCCAGCACATCCGCAATACACGATCAGATAGAAAAGGTCCGGATGCAGTCAGACGAGGTCGAAAAGATAGCCGCATTGATTTCAAAAATCAAAGATAACTCAAAAATCAAAAATACAGAGCCTCCACGAGTAGAGCAGCATTATCAGCCTAAAGACAATCCGAAGCCACCAGAACAGAATATGCAGCAATACGGCGCAAATGATCTACCATCTCTTGCAGACTTAGTAAAGAAAGTAGATTTGCTTGTCAACACAAATAGACAAATATCAGACGAGCTCAGAGGGATAATAGAGGAGACTTCCCAAGCTTCCACTTCGAGCAAGCTTTCTGAGCTTATAAGAAAGTTAGCTATAGTCGGTTTCGATGAATAAGACGGTTTTTTTGATAGTCGATGGGATGGCGGATCTCCCAATAAAAGCCCTTAACGGGAAGACCCCCCTTGAATACGCCTACAAGCCCAATTTATCATCGTTT
>JAMCRB010000014.1 GCA_023380435.1 Candidatus Parvarchaeota archaeon
AAAGACCGGCAATTACGAAGCTTATGGCGCCGAATGTATACCTCTTATTCGCCTCTTTTTTGTCGATGTTGCACTTTCCCGGGAGGTAATACGTTTTTTCCATCAGTTTACTGCTTGCCTTTCTTTAGTCTTATAGCCCATTCAGCGAGTTTTTGTACCAGGTCTTTGAGTATATCTCTTGTACCCTCATCTGTAAAGACCCCCTCGCTTATTTTGTCTCCTGCGCCGGCTATAAAGACCTGCGGCCTCTCCAGAGGATGCGCATTTAAAAAAGAGAATATCTGTCTTAGGTGATACTGCGCCACAGCTGTGCCTATTATTGCCCCGCCGCTCGCGCCGACTGTAGCAACGGCTTTATCATCGAATGAGTTGCTCCCATATGGCCTTGAAGCCCAGTCTATTGCGTTTTTAAGAACGCCTGGGATCGAACGATTATATTCGGGAGTCGCAATAATCACGGCGTCAGCTTCCTTTATCTTTCGCTTGAATTCCTTCACGGCCTCCGGCATCTCCGCTTCGCTGTCCTGATCATATAAAGGTATGCCTTTTAAATCAAGTATTTCGAAGTCCACGCTCCCCGGTGTGATTTCTTTGATCGTAGTTAGTATAGCTTTATTGAAGGATTCTTTTCTCAAGCTCCCGGCAAATCCAACTATTTTTATTTTTTCCATCAGCTATATACTACATTACATTATAAAAAGCTTGTGTTAAACTCTTAAAAACGTGGAATCAATATGTCATAAGACATAAATATAAGTTTTGTTCATAAATCTATCAAGAGGACATGGAAACTCTGGAGGAATTTGCAAAAATTCTTGGCGTGCCTCTCTCCGACTACGTTCTTCTAAATAAGGATAAAAACCAAAAAAAAGCGAACATCTGCTGGATAAGGACCGGCGGAACAATCGACCAGATAAAAGACAAAGAAACTGGACGACTGAAGATAGCAACAAAAGAGGAGCTAAACCACAGTGCATTGGGACTGGATGAGCTTGTTGACTATGACAAAATCGATGATTTGATAAGGCCGATCGATAGCTCCAACATGGTGCCCGAGTTCTGGGAGAAGATTTCTGATTACATCCGTGAAAAAAGAGAGAAATACGATGGGTTTGTCATATCTCACGGGACCGACACTATGCACTACACATCAAGCGCTCTCGCATTTCTACTTTCAGACATAAAGAAACCGATCATAATGACTGGTTCGATGATACCGCTCTCGGAGCCGAACAGTGATGCCGTCGATAACATGCGAAATGCTTTTATAACCGCCGGCTACAGCGGACTCAAAGGGGTATACATAGCCTTCGGTTCAAAAATAATAAATGGCGCAAATGCGGCAAAAATATCGCCGGATCAGTTGGACGCTTTCAGGAGCATAAATAAAAAATATGCCGGGTTTGTATTTGACAACAATCTGTACATAAATAAGACAATCAAATACACGCCTTTCGAAGACGACAATAAAGAATTCAGAGGATTCAATAAAAATGTAAGACTCATCAAGGCCTTCCCTGGTATGGGTCCTAAAGTGTTTTATGATGCAGTAGGCGACAAAGTCGACGGTATAATACTGTCTGCATTCGGGTCTGGAGGGGCGAATACAGAACAGGACTCGGTCATTGACGGAATAAAAGAAGCCGTTAAAAACAAAATACCTGTTTTTGTATGCACCCAATGCGATGACGGAAAGGTTAAGCTGGAAGGCGCCAACGCTTATGATGTAAATTACAGGCTCAGAGAAGCAGGAGCGGTTGGACTTGGCGGCCTGCACGAGGAAGGGGCGATAGTAAAACTGATGTACGTGACCGGCAAAACCAAAAAATATGATGAAATAGTGGATATGATGACAAGAGATGTGTGCGGCGAAGAAGATTAGCTCTTTTTATCGTTCTTTACGCTAAGGTCATAGTCATTCTGCAGTCTTTTATCGCTTACAGAATCAGGCGAACCATCTAAAGGCGACTCAAATCTCCTGTTTTTTGGAAACAGTATAAAATCCCTTATATCGTATTCTCCGCTTAGAGTAGCGACTA
This sequence comes from Candidatus Parvarchaeota archaeon, assembly GCA_023380435.1. Taxonomy (GTDB): domain Archaea; phylum Nanobdellota; class Nanobdellia; order Parvarchaeales; family Parvarchaeaceae; genus Parvarchaeum. The sequence continues at coordinate 2,040 of JAMCRB010000014.1, forward strand.
CTCTGTCAAAGCCCAGGGCTATCCCGCCGTGTACTGGGGCCCCGAAGGACAGAGCCTCAATGAGAAAGCCCAGAGATCTCTCTATTTCTTCTTCAGACAGGCCCATTTTAGACAGTACCTTTTTCTGCATGTCAGGGTTATGGATCCTTATCGATCCGCCGCCTATCTCCATCCCGTTTAAGACCAAGTCGTAGCGCTTTCCCAGTACCTTTTCAGGCGCAGAATCGATGAGATCTTTCGTTTCTTCAGTAGGCGCAACGAATGGGTTGTGCATAGGCTGCAGCTCGCCCGTGACTTCGTCTTTTTCGAAAAGCGGAAACTTGTCGACCCACAAAAACGCATATTTTTTCTTGGCCTGCCTCAAAACAAGCCCGACTATCCTGCCGATTCTTGACATTGCTGCAAGGAGGATATTCTCAGACGGGTCTGAGCCTATAAGTATCAAATCCCCGTCCTTTGCGTCTAGCTTTGACATCATTTGCTTGCTGACTCCGCTTAGAGAAGCTGCTATCGAAGGAGGGTCCGATTCGATTTTATCCTTTATAACATAAAGCCATGTCAGCCCTTTAAGTCCCAGGTTCTTTGCTATTTCCACAAGCTCCAATATCTTTTTCTTGTCTATTTTCTGGGATTTTCGGCCCATCTCGGCTGAAAATTTCAATGCTTTGACTTTGCCGCCTGCGGATATGACTTTCTTTATTATGTTATAATCACTTTTTGACAGCTCTTCTGTCAAGTCGAATAAAACGTTGTCAAAGCGCGTATCGGGCTTGTCTGATCCATATCTTTCCATGGCCTCCAAATAATCCATGTGCGGGAATGGAAGCTCGATTTTCTCTTCCATTACCTCTTCGAAAACTTTCTTAAACATCGCTTCTATCAGGCCTTGTATGTATTTCTCGTCCTTGAACGACACTTCGAGGTCTATCTGGGTGAATTCCGGCTGCCTGTCCTCCCTGGGATCTTCGTCCCTGAAGACTTTTGCCACTTGAAAATATTTATCCAGTCCGGCAATCATCGAGAGCTGTTTGTAGACCTGCGGAGACTGCGGCAGGCCGTAAAATTTGCCTTTGTGCATCCTTGATGGAGTTATAAATGTCCTCGAACCGCTGGCGTCATACGTGTCTTTAACGAGTATCGGTGTCTCGAGTTCCAGGAATCCCTCGCCCCAGAAGAACTTTCTTATGGTTTTCGTAAGCTTATCCCTGAATTCGATGTTGTTGACCATCCTTCTTCTCCTCAGGTCCAAGTATCTGTATTTCAGCCTGAGGTCGTCAGACGGCAGGAATTTCTCCTTTTCTTCGGTTATTTCAAATGGGAGGACCTTTGATTTGTTTATTATTCTGAAAGATTCTACGCGGACCTCTACGTTTCCTGTAGGATTCGACGGGTCTACTGTGTCCTTTTCCCTTTTTCTTACTGTCCCTTCTACAGAGATTACATACTCTTTACCCAGCTCTTCCGCCTCTTTCTTCAGGTTTCCGTCAAAAACCAGCTGTGTAGTGCCGTATCTGTCGGTTAAATCCACGAACAATAGGCCGCCATGGTCCCGTATGTACCTGCACCAGCCGTTTAGAACGACTTTTTTGCCTTCGTCGTGATCCCTAACTTTACCGCAATCTGCTTCCATTATAGGTTTATTTAATATATTTGGCTAATATATCCTTTATTCTCACTGCCACTTTCTTTTGTGGTATGCCATACTTTTTTGAGATTGTACTTACTATAAAATCAACCACTTTCGGGTTTTTCTTGTAACGCTCCACCAAGTCAGGACTGGAAGACAATTCTTTTTCTATGCTATCGTCTATTTTTTCGTCTGAAATGACATCCTCTGCTGGCGGTATACCGTTTTCAACTTTTTTTATTATTTCCCTGTCTATCTGTATGCCTTTCTCTATGTAGCCGGCAAGAAGCACCAGCGACTTCTCGTTCACAGCGTTTCCAAATCTCTTTTTAGCTTCGAGAGCATTGAGAACTAGGTCTGGCTTTAAGTTCGTTTTCTCCAGCCCGTGCTTCAGAAGGTTCAGCGCATCCTTGTCCAGTGCTATAAGCTCAAGTATTGTTTTATAATCAAGGCTGTATTTATCCGCTATTTCTCTGCTAATCTGCCTAGCGTCGAAAACATCTTCCTTTATCTCAAGGCCGGAAACAGAGAAATCGGTCAAATCCGGCTCGTATATGTATCCATACTCTTCATCGGTTTCCTTCTCCCTTGATGAAACCGTTGTCTGCGAAGCCTCCTCATAGCTCCTCGTCTCCTTCTCGGGCTGACGTCCTGATTTTATAATCTCACCCTGGCGTTTCGTTTCGTATCTGGACGCGTCTATAAGGTTTTTTATGCCGGTAACGTTCTTTATCTCAACCCTGTTTTCCCCGAGCGATATGTTAAGGTCCGCTTTCATCTCCTTGTCTATATCCACGCCTATGTAGTACAATATTGATCTTAGCACCGACAGGAATTCCCTGAGCTGGTCTTCGCTGGTTATATCCGGGTCAGTGACTATCTCTATCAATGGAATCCCAGAGCGATTAAAATCAAGCAGAGTGTACTTGCTTTCCCGTATTATGCGGGCCGGGTCTTCCTCTATCTGTATCCTGCGTATGCGGACGGTAGAGGATGATAACTTTATCTCTCCCCCTATGCCTATAGAGCCGGCTAGCTGCGTTATTTGAAAAGATTTCGGTAAATCCGGATAGAAATAAGTCTTTCTAACAAATGATATAGACTGATTTATTTTACAGTTAAGAGCCTTCGAAACGGATTTTGCAATCCTAACTGCCTCTTTGTTTAGTGAAGGCTTAGAGCCGGGAAATCCCATACATATCGGGCAGATATTCGTGTTAGGCTGGTCTGCATCTTCAGTGCTGCAGCTGCAGAAAAGTTTTGAATGTGTTGGCAGAGCTACATGCACTTCTAGTCCTATTTTCATAAATCCCCCAGGTTGTATTTAAAATTGTATTTGAATGACTTCTCCCACTCTTCTCCGAAAGAAACAAGGCCCATGTCCTCAAACTGCCCTCCAGTTATTTGAATCCCCACTGGGAGTCCATTTAGATAGTCAGATGGGAGAGATATACTCGGGAACCCGCAGAGATTCGACGGGATCGTAAGCAGGTCCATAGAATAGTTCTGAAGCGGAGTGAAACTCTGCGCCTCCTTTATGGTAGGAGCGATGACTGGCATCGTGGGGGATATTACGAAAGAATCCTTCAAAAACGAGGACATCTTGTCTTTTATGGCCCTTCTTATCTTTAACGCTTTTTCATAATATTTGCTTCTGACGCTTGCGCCTCTTATGAAAGTCCCGAGAAGTATTTTTCTTTTCGCCTCTTCCCCGAAAGCCTCCCTGGCTTCTGTAAAGAAATCGTTATATCCCTTGGAAAAATCATCGACTTTTAATCCGTATTTGAACCCGGTGAATTTAGCCAGGTTAGTCGAGGCCTCCGCCATCGAAATTATATAGTAAACAGGTATGGAGTAATCTATCTCCGGGATACTTAAGTGTTCTATTTTGAAACCGGCGGAAGAGAGCTTTTTGACTGTATTGTCAAAAGACGACTTTATGTTTTTGTCTATTTTGCTGTAAAGCTCGTCCACTATGACTAGTCTTTGCTTACTCACGTTATTTAAAACGGCGTCGACAGAGGTCGTATCCGCCGGGTCTTTCCCGATGGATTTTCCCATTAGAGTACGGATGTCTTCGGAAGAACGTGACATAAAGCCTATCTTATCGAGAGAATTTGAATAATCTATCAGCCCGTATCTTGATATCAGCCCGTACGTCGGGGTAAACCCCACAACACCGCAGAACGAGGCCGGCGCGGCTATCGACCCCCCAGTCGACTCGGCAACGGCCACGTGATACTTCAGTATAGCTGTTGCAATCGCAGCTCCGCTGCTGGATCCGCCGGCTACACGTGTTTCGTCAAATGGGTTTTTAGCAGGCGTCTCGGAGTTTATCCCAAAGCTCCCGAATCCAAATTCGTCCATGTTTGTTTTGCCGAGGATGCTGAAACCTTCCTTTTCCAGTCTCTTTATAACCGTAGCGCTAAATGGGGGTATGTATCCTTTGAGTATCTTTGATGAGGCGGTAGTCTCCATCCCTTTAACGCAAATGTTGTCCTTTACGCTCATCGGGAACCCTGCTGAAATCTGCTTGTTTATAAAATTAAAAGCGCCGAATTTTCTGTTTAATCCCCCTAACTCCTCTAAAAGTTTATTATAATAACCGCTTGGCTTCTCTTTCTTCAAGAATTCCTCTATATATTTCATATCTTCGGCCCTATCACAAAAAACCGGTAGGTTTTGGTGTTTTTTAGTATGCCTTCTACGTCTTCAAACTTCACCTGCCTGTCCTCTCTGTACTGTCCCGGGATATCAATGGAATGAAAGGCCGGGTCGACGTCATCGCACTTGACTTCGCTTATTTTGTCGAAATATCGGAGTATGTCGTCTGTGTCTTTCTTTAGTTTCTCTCTCTGTTTTGCAGGCACTTTTAACCTGCATACTTTCAGGAGCCTGTCGAACTCCGCATCTTCCATTAGTATAGGAAGGGTTTTATATTCTTAAAGTTATCAAATGCCCCTGCTGATCAATCTTTCTATTTCGACAGGGTTAGGATACCTGTTAATGTCCCTTGCTTCTGCCAAATTTATATCGATATAGGTATCTAATAACGAGTCTGAGAAAACGCTGTGTAAAAACTGCCTATCAGAATCCAGAGCGCTCAAAGCATCCTCCAAGTTTTTAGGGAGCTCTTTTATCCCCGCATCTCTTATTTCCTGCCTGCTCATTTTGTATATACTTTTGTTCACTGGGTCTCCCGGTTCCCTTTTGTTTATTACTCCATCCATTGCAGCCATTGCGACGGCGGAGAAAACAAGATACGGGTTAGCTGAGGTATCAGGTGCCCTGTACTCAAGCCTTTTCGTAGTTAGCATGTCCATTTTATACGCCGGAACCCTGATAATTGCGCTTCTGTTAGCGCGCCCCCATGCTATGTATATCGGGGCCTCAAAACCAGGAGTCAGCCTTCTGTAGCTATTCGTAGTGGGGGAGACTATAGCAGACAGTGCTGGCGAGTGGTAGAGGATGCCGCCTACGGCGTACCTGCCGAGCTGGCTCAGCTGAGCATAGCTATCATCCTTGTCATAGAAAAGATTAGCTGAATCTTTTGTGTCCCAGAAGCTTAAGTTTACATGCATGCCGCTGCCATTGTCGCCGAAGAATGGTTTCGGCAGGAAAGTCGCAATCTTACCATCCATATATGCGACGTTCCTTGCTACATATTTCAGTGTCTGCACTTTGTCCGCAGTGTCCAAAAGTTTTCCAAACCTGAAATCTATTTCAACCTGCCCGTTTGTAGCGACTTCGTGGTGCGCCGCTTCTATCTTAAAATCAAAGTCATTTGACAGCATTTCTGCGATTTTTGAGCGTACGCCGTATGTTTTGTCGGATGGCTGGGTGGCGTAATACCCTGCTTTGTACGGTATGGTTGGCGCTGTGCCCGTGGCCGGGTTCTCGCTTGAATAAATCTTATAGCCGAGGCCTGATGACGGGGTCGCATTGTCAAACTTGAAGTTATCGACTATAAAGAATTCCATCTCCGGCCCGTAAAACAAGTGGTACCCAAGACCATTTGCGTCTGCATCTGCTTTCTGGGCAGTATACCTGGGGTCCTTTTCAAACCTCTGCATGTCCCTGTTGTAATAGATATCGTTTATGATTCTTTGAGTATCCGGCTTCCACGGTAATTTTTTTGCGGTTGACATGTCCGGTTTAAGGACCATATCGCTCTCTTCTATCCCCATAAAACCGGGGATGCTGCTGCCGTCGAGCTTTGAGAACCCCTCATTTATGTTTTCTTCCGTCATCTCCTTTCCGGAGACGATTACTTCTCGGAGCTGCCCCAAAAGATCTGTGAACTGCAGAGAGACCCACTTTGGATTGCTGTCTCTATACGATCGGCTGCCCATATAGAAAGACAATGACTAAATTAAGTATATATACTTTATTCCGACGGCTTAAGCGTATACCTTCATGAATTTTTCAAATCGCTGGTTTATGATCTCCCAGTTTAAATTGTTCAGGAAAGGCGTTAGATAGCTGGCTTTGTCTGCGCCGTAGTCAACGTAGTAAGCATGCTCATATACATCCAATGCAAGAAGGGGTATCGCTCCAAGCACTCCGCCATTGTCATGCCCGTCAAGCAGGAAATTTCTTAGCTTGTTGTCAGTAGGGTCTATACAAAGTACAGCCCATCCTCTGGATGCCTTTGCAGTGGTTGTAAGGTCCTCCTTAAATGCATCAAAGCTGCCAAAATCCTCGGTTATCTTTTTGACTATGGCCATGCTATCAGAGAATTTGCCGTCTCCTCCGAGTATATCAAAATAAAGTTCATGAAGCAGCTGTCCTGCGGCGTTGAAAGTTTCCTCTTTTTTAAGCTCCCTAAACTCGCTGTAATTTGCGTTTACTGTCGATTTATCGACAGTTTTGAGCTTTTCATGTACAAAGTTGCGCCTGCTTACATATCCTTTGTAGTGGACGTCGTGGTGAAAACTCAACTGTTTGGCCGACAAGCCTTTGAGTTCTTTGTATTTTAATGCTTTTACTTCATACTGTGCATCGTAGTTCATACCTAACCTCCAGAATTCGGACTTGGTGCTTGACTAGCCCGACTTGTTATTAATTTTATCAATTCATCGTATATAAAGTTTTTTTAGGCCGAGATTTGTCTGTCGAAGACGCCGTAAAAAACGAAACAAAAAAGAATAGTTATTTAAAGTGGAGAAATCTATTAAAAACATGAAGAAACGCAGCGTTCTTGGCAGAACCACTGAAAAAAACATCGCAAAAATAATAGGAAAGCATGTTTTTGGTAACCTCTATGATATAGAAGAGAAATATTTGAAGGACCTTCAATTTCTTAAGACCACCATGATCGAAGCCGCTAAGATAGGAAATCTTCACATAATAGAGCTGATAGAGAAACAGTTCAATGTAATGGATTCCCCGGATCTTGGAGGAGTATCTCTGATTGCACTCATAGAGGAAAGCCACATATCGCTGCACACCTGGCCTGAGAGCAGGTACGCCACTTTAGATATATATTCATGCGGACCGCAAAGCGACCCAGACGCAGCGTTTAAACACATAATATACACACTGAAGCCAAAGAGCTACAGCCTTTATAATGTCGATAGAAGCAACGTTGAAGACGCGGCAAACAGAGTGACTACAGACTTCAAGAAAGAATAAATATTTAAACCCGCAAATACATAGTAGCCTATGAATTTCAAAGAAGGGGACGCCTTTCCGGATTTTTCCCTGGAAAGCGATTCTGGTTCTACTGTATCAATAAACGACCTAAAGGGAAAAAAATCTGTCGTTTACTTTTATCCAAAGGATGACACACCAGGGTGCACCAAAGAGGCGTGTAATTTCAGGGATAATTTAGACAAATTCGAAGAGCTCGGAGTGCCAATTTATGGGATAAGCGTAGATAGTGTAGATTCCCACAAAAAATTCAAGGCAAAGTACGGGCTTAATTTCCCACTGCTCAGCGATTCTAAGAAAGAGCTTGTAACAAAACTCGGTATAAAGTCACTTACTGGCTCAGCCCAGAGAGTCACATTTGTGCTTGATAAGGAAGGTAAAATAATAAAAATATACCCGAACGTATCGCCGGACAAGCACTCTGATGAACTGTTTTCTTATCTATCAGAATCAAATTAAAACAATAGATTTTATTTATGGGTGTTTTCAGATACATCAGCAACGATGAAAAGGACAAAGTAATAAACGAATTAAGGAAGAACTATCCCAATGTAAGCTACTACTTAAATTTTAACGGCCCGCTGCAGTTGCTTGTGGCAGCGATTTTGTCCGCCCAGACAAGGGATACTGTCGTAAATAATGTGACACCAGAGCTTTTCAAGGCATACAAAAACGCGAAAGACTTTGCCGAAGCAAAAAAGAGCGAACTTTTAAAGCTGATAAGCCGCGTATCCTTCGCAGATAAGAAAGCTGATAACATAATATCAGCCTGCAGAATCATAGAAGAAGAATACGGTGGTAAGGTACCCGCAAATATGGACGAGCTCCTGAAGCTGCCGGGTGTAGGCAGAAAAACAGCGAATACAATCCTGATAAATGCATTCGGGATCGTAGAGGGCATACCAGTAGACACATGGGTCTTGAAGTTAGCTTACAGAATAGGGTTCAGCAAAAGCACAAAACCGGAAGAAGTCGAGCAGGACCTTATGAAGCAGGTACCAAAACAATACTGGAAAGATTTTTCATACGTGCTTAAAGAACACGGCCACAAAATATGCAAGTCGCAGTTACCTCTTTGCAGGGAATGCTTCATAAAAGAAATCTGCCCTAAAAACGGCGTCGAAAAGAAAGGATGAAAATTATTTACTAAGCAGAGTAATTGAAAATGCGGCAATCCGACGTTTTACCTCAGTGTCCGCTGGCCAGAATGTTGTTCCTTAAGGCCAAAAACAACATTATAATCAGGTACGCTATTGCAGCCCCGATTATCAATGAATCTACCATTTTCTTCTTTTCCTCCTACCATCTATTATATATAAGACAGCAACTTGCTTAAATATTTTTGCATCCTAACGTTTTGCGGGGTTATAATAAGAACATAGTCTATGATGTCCTATAATATTCCCAGGGTGACTGGAGCATGGTCCGAGCCTTTTATGGCGGCAAGTATCCCTGCGGATTTTACCTTACTTTTTAATCCCGAGGATACGAGGAAATAGTCTACGCGCCAGCCTATGTTCTTTTCCCTGGAGTTGTACATGTTTGACCACCATGTGTAGTTTCCGGGGTTTTGGTCAAAAAGCCTGAAGGTATCCACATACCCCGACTCTATAAAGGAATCCATGCATCCTCTCTCTTTTGGCGTAAAGCCGGCGTTTCCGGTGTTTTGCTTTGGCCGTGCAATATCGATATCCTTGTGGGCTATGTTAAAGTCCCCGCCGATTATTACCGGCTTTGTCTTTTCAAGTTCGGCTAAAAACTTTTTTATAGCCGTGCAGAATGAAAGTTTGTAGCCAAGGCGGGAGAGGTCCCTTCTGGAATTGGGAAAATACGCATTTACAGCGTAAAACCCACTTGTTTCTACGGTGAGAACGCGGCCTTCCGAGTCAAAATCCCCGATCCCGATGCCCTTTATTGTCCTCAACGGCTTGGACTTTGACAAGGTCATTACTCCGCTGTAGCCTGGGCGCTCCGATGGAAAGGCGGCGTAATGATAACCAAGAACGTCGAATTCCGGCGGTACCTGCTGCTTCCTGAATTCTTGAAAAAAGATTATGTCGTAATTGTTTGATTTTATGAATTTTATCAGTCCTTTGCCGATCGCGCTTTGAACTCCATTGATATTCCAGGAAAGCAGTTCCATGAGGATAGACAGTCGCCGTATTTTTAAATAGCTTAGAATACTGGCTGGTCTTGGAATATCTTTATTCCTTTGTCGGTTATCTCAAACGGATGCATGCCGGAACTGTGAGACGAAAAGCGGAACTTGAGTATTGAAACGGTCTTCTGATAAAAGTTCTCGTTGTATATCATGGAGAGCAGTATTACGCCGTCCGACAGGTATATCGGTATCGCCAGGTCCTCTGACAGCTCCAGCTTGCTTATGTCTCCGTATCTTTCCAGCGCAATCAGCGCGGTACCGAATGACCTGAGCATCTTGAAGGTTTCGCCAAGGAGCTGCCGCTGCAGAACCTGGTCCTTTATCTCCCATAGGAACGGGGTGAGCGGGTCCACGACTATCCTGGAATGCTTGCCTTTCCTGCTTTCCAGTATTTTTGGGAGCTCCACCGACAGAAAGTTCTTAAAATCATGACCGGACATCTTTGAGAATATGAAATTATTGTTTAGGTTTTCCCTGAATTCATTGAATCCGAGCGATTCTGCTTCCCTTAAGAATGAATCTACATCCTGTTCCAGGCTTATGTAAAATACCTTCTCCCCGTCAACAAGCCCCTGACGCAGGAACTCTGTGGAGAATATGCTCTTGCCCGCTCCCGGGGATCCATATAGGACTATAATGCTGTTTTTTACCATCCCTCCGCCGGAGAGTGCATCGAATCCGCTTATACCACTTTTTATGCGTTCAACCATACAAGTCTAAATCATCTTCTTAATTTAAGTATATCTTCATACCCAAGAGTATTAACTATATCCTTTCCCTCAAGCCATCCGCGCCTGGCTATAGCCACTGCGAGGTCCAAAAACCTCAGATGCTCCAGTCTATGGGAGTCGCTTCCCAGCGAAAACCTTATTTTTTCCTCCTTTGCTTTTTTCACCATGTCGAATGGCAGGTCGGAACGGTCAGGAAATCCATCTATCTCTAGCAGGACGTCGTTATTTTTACAGGCAGAAAAGATACGATCGAAATCCAGGTCCAGGGCTTCTCTCTGGCTTATAAGCCTGTCTGTAGGATGTGCTACACAGCTTATCAGGCCGGAGTTTATGGCTTTTAGCAGCCTTTCGGTCAGCTCGTGTCTGCTCATTTTAAGATTTTGATGCAGCGCCCCTAAAACAAAGTCCATGCTCTTTAGTAGCTTTGAAGGGAGGTCAAGCGAGCCGTCTTTGAGGATTTCTAGCTCAACGCCTTTCAGGACTTTTATCCTGCTTTTGCTGTTGAACTTGTCTATTTTATCCATAAGCGGGGAGAATCTTCCTTCGTCCAGACCGTTTGCTATCTTCAAACTGCGGCTGTGGTTTGTCAGGGCAATGTAGGAGAGACCACGCTTCTCTGCAGCAGCCGCCATCTGCTCCAGAGTGTCGGCTCCATCACTGTCCAGTGTGTGGACGTGCAGGTCTCCTTTGATCTTGCTGAGCTCTACAAGATGAGGGAGCGAATGGTTTGCAGCCGCTTCCAATTCTCCCATATTTTCCCTGAGTTCTGGCGGCATCCAGTCCAGGCCTAAAGCTTTGTATACACCTTCTTCAGAGGCCCCTGCAATCGCAGTTTTGCCCTTAAACAAGCCGTATTCATTCAGCTTGAGCCCCTTAGATATCGCTATTTTTCTGAGTTTTACATTGTGATCTTTGTTTCCGGTAAAATACTGCATCGCAGATCCGAATGATTCTTTTTTGACTATTCTTATATCACAGCTCAGCCCTATGTCAAGGTCTACGGACGTTTTCGTTTCACCGCTTACAATGACGTTCTTTACCTCTTTCATATTTCTGGCGAAATCCATCCCTTTACTTGGGTTTGTAGAAACGCACAGGATGTCCAAGTCTCCGACGGTTTCCTTCATCCTGCGGGTTGAGCCGGCTATCTCCACTTTTTCGAAAAAGCCGCTCTTCATGAGCTCATCCCTTAGATTATAAGCGTACTCTATTACTGAGCCAAGAAGTTTGCGGCCTGTGTTTGACTTCAGGAGGAAGTTGAGATTTTTCTTTATCTCTTCTTCGCTTTTCTCTCCGAATCCCTCGAGATCCCTTATTTTGTTTTTGTCCAGGGCGTTTTTCAGATCTTCCACGTTTTTTATTCCGAGCTTCTTGTAAAGAACGTAGAGTCTTTTTGGGCCGAGCCCCCTCATTTTCCTAAATGTAGAGAAGTCTATGTCGTATTTTTTCTTTAGTTTTTTCCACTTTTCTATCTCCCCTGTTTTTATGTATTCCTCTATTGAGCCGGCTATGGATTTGCCCACGCCTTCAAGCTCGGTCAGTTTGCCCTGCCGGTATACCTCAGATACGTCTGTGCTGAGAGAAGAGATAGTCATGGCTGCGGTCCGGTAGGCGCGTGGTTCCCACTGGACCCCCTCTATCTCGAGCATATCCGCTATGTCGTAAAGCCGGTCCGCAAGCTCTTCGTTTGACATGTTCTAAAGCCCCATTACAAAAGGCATTATACTCGTGGCTTTCGTAAATTTCTTTGAGCCGTGTCGTTTGCATGCCGCTTCATTGAACTGACTCGACACACCGAAATTATTGTTAGATATCAGTACAGGGATGTTTGCGTTTATGTGCCTTTTTAAAACAGATGATGTCGCGTGATCGCAGGTTATAACGAAGGTATCGCCATGTGCGATGTTCAAGGCCGAATTCAGGGCTTTTATTATTATTTTGTCTAGTTTCTCTATTATTACATATTTGTCTGTGAATTTGCCGAGATGGGATACTGAATCCGTCTGTTTGACGTGCAGGTAGACGGCATCGAATTTCTTTAAAGCAATAACTGTCTTTTCGGCTTTGTCCATAAAGTCCCTTTCAATGTTCTGCTCTTCGTGGACGCCGTTTATTAGCGTCATTCCGGCAGAGGAAGCGATTCCTCTCTCCAAAGGCATGCCTACGACTGCAGCCCACGTTTTCCCGTATAAGCTGTTGATG